>JAUWWA010000032.1 GCA_030617125.1 Pirellulales bacterium
CCTGTGGCGGTTCGGGATCCGCGACGGGAAGAGGAAGACCCGATCTCCCGCCACAGGGGCAGGCTCCGCTGGAATGTCCGCAATCCGCCCGGCCGTCGCACTACTGGACATGCCGGCTGCTTTCGGCCGGGTTCTCCGTCGAGGAATGTGCCGAGATTCGCGGCCTTGAGCGAAGCGTAATTCTGGAGCACGCCGCGCAGGCAGCCGAGCAAGAAAAGAGGACATCCTAGTATTCTGTCCCCTGCTGTTGGGGAACGACGCGGGGCCGTGGGCAAAAAGTAGCATGTCCCCCTTTTTCCCCATGGGGTAGAATTACATGAAGTGAGTCGGAATACCGCCCCACCGAAACGGAAACCCCCATGGACAAAGAGCCTTCCCCAAGCCCTCCGCCGCAACCCGCGAGTCAATCGCCACAACGGCCCACGCCCGCGCGGCGAGTCAACAGTTCTACCGTTTGGCTGTTGGTGATCTTCGCGTTGGTGGTCGCTTACTTAGTGTTCAACGGCCGCCGCGAGCAGCGTTCGAATATTCCGTACAAAATGTTCTACGAGCACCTCGAGAAGGGCAACATCGAGAAGATCGTGGCGCAGGCGTCGACGCTCCGCGGCGAGTTTGTCGAACCTCCCATCGATCGCAAGAAAAAGGCCGACAAGGACGGCAACCCCGCGAGGTTTCACAAGAAGTTCCGCACGATCTTGCCGCACACCGCGCTGGCCGACACCGGGTTGGACAAGAAACTGCGGGAGAACGTCGTCGGCGAGTTCTCGGCCGTTCGTCCGACCGATAGCACCGTCTGGCTTCTGGTCGTGTACCTGGGCGTCACGGTGGCGTTGTTTGCGGGCTTGTGGTTTTTGTTCCGGCGCGCCCGCGACTCCTTCGGCGGCGGGTTGATGACCGGGTTCAGCAAGAGCGGCGCGCGGCGCTACGAGATGGGCGAGCGGCCCATCACGTTCGACGACGTCGCCGGGCTGGAAGGCGTGAAGAACGATCTCGAGGAGGTCGTCCAGTTCCTCAAGAACCCCGAGAAGTTTCAACGCCTCGGCGGCCGCGTGCCCAAGGGAGTCCTGTTGATGGGACCCCCGGGCACGGGAAAAACACTGCTCGGGCGAGCCGTGGCCGGCGAGGCCGACGTGCCGTTTTACTCGATCAGCGGCTCGGAGTTCATCCAGATGTTCGTCGGTGTGGGGGCCAGCCGCGTGCGCGACCTGTTCGACACCGCCAAGCAGAATGCGCCGTCGATCCTCTTCATCGACGAAATCGACGCCGTCGGCCGGCACCGCGGCGCCGGCTTAGGCGGCGGACACGATGAACGCGAGCAGACGCTCAACCAAATCCTCAGCGAGATGGACGGCTTCTCGCAGACCGAGTCGGTGATCGTCGTGGCCGCCACGAACCGGCCCGACGTGCTCGATCCCGCCCTGCTCCGCCCGGGTCGATTCGACCGCCACGTTACCGTCGACCGGCCCAGCCATAAGGGGCGCCGGGCCATCTTCGAGGTCCACACCCGCGACGTCCCGCTGGCCGACAGCGTCGACCTGGAAAAGCTCGCCGCCGGCACGGTCGGGCTGACCGGCGCCGACATCCGCAATATCGTCAACGAGGCCGCGCTCTGGGCCAGCCGCCACGACAAAGAGGATGTCGACGTGTTCGACTTCGAATACGCCCGCGATAAGCTCCTCATGGGCGCAAAACGCGACGAGGTGCTCACCGGCAGGGAGAAGTTGATGACGGCGTACCACGAATCGGGCCACGCGCTGCTGGCCTGGCTGGTGCCGAGCATCGATCGCCTGCACAAGGTCTCGATCATCCCGCGAGGCCGCGCCCTGGGAGCCACGCAACTCTTGCCCGAGGAAGATCGCGTCAACATCAGCGAAAGTGAGTTGCATACGCGTCTGTTGTTCTTGCTGGGCGGGCGGGCGGCCGAGAAGCTCATTTTCGACGAGTTCAGCGCCGGCGCGGAGGACGATCTGAACAAGGCGACCGCGCTCGCCCGACGCATGGTCACCCACTTCGGCATGAGCGAACGGCTTGGCCCGGTGGCCTTCCGCGACGGCGACGAGCATCCGTTCCTCGGCAAGGAGATGGCCGAGCCGCGACGCTTCAGCGAGCATACCGCTCGGGTGATCGACGAGGAGATCGTGCGGATCCTTCGCGCGGCCTCCGAGAAGGCGCAGGAGATACTCGGCGAGAACCGCGAGAAGCTCGACGCGCTGGCCAAGGCCCTGGAACACGACGAGACGCTCAACGAGGAAGACATCAAAGAGTTGATCGGCCCGCCCACCCCGAAGCCGGCCGAGGTAGGTGAGTAATTCTACCGTTTGTCCTTCCCACAAAGCCGCGACCGGTGGTCGCGCCCAGAAAGCCGCGACCGGTGGTCGCGCCCAGAAAACAAGCGTGCGTTACTTCGGAGCCCCCGGCGCGACCACCGGTCGCGGGTTTATGGAAAAAACGCAACCGAGCCGGTCAAGTCAAGTGCGTCGTGCCCGCTACGACGCCTTCATTGACGGCCCGGCTTCTCGCAACTTTTTGAGGAGTGTCTGCTGCGTGTAGGCGCCACGCAGTACGATCGGCCGGTTGGGATTGGCGGCGGGAAAGATCGCCAGCACCGGTACCTGCTTGCTTCCGAGCAACTCCAGCATTTCGGTCACTTCCGGCTCGGCGTCTGTCCAGTCGGCGTGCAGAGTGGCGACGCCGTTCGCGTCGACCAGTTCGCGCACTTTCGAGGTGTTGAGCACAGTCTTTGCGAGCGTCTTGCAGGTTAGGCACCAGTTGGCCGTGAAGTCGACCAGCACGGTTTTCCGCGCGGCGATCAACTCTTCCAGCGCGGCTCGTGTGAACGGTTGCCAGGGAAGCCTGTGTTCCGCTTGGTCCGCGGGCACGGCGGCGCCCTTCGCGATGGTCAGTTGCAGTCGAGCTTCCATGACTTCCTGAAGCCCGCCGACGGGCACGCCTGGAAGGACTCCGTTGATGCCCGGGAACATGAAGATCCAGATGACGGCGGCCAAAGTGACCGCTTCGAGCCACGCTCGGGCCTTCGCGCCGCCATTGGCCGTCGGCGACACCCGGCCGATCCACCAACACGCACCCCACAGGCCGAACAGCAGGCCAATTGTAGGCACCACGTACGACCAGCGAATGAACGTCAGCAGGAACACGACGGTTCCCAGCAGCACGAATCCCATGATCTGCTTGAAGGTTTCCATCCAAGCCCCAGGCTTAGGCAGGAAGCGTATCAATTTGGGGAACGCACCGATGAGCAAATATGGGCTGGCCATGCCCACGCCGACCGACGTGAAGATGGCATAGGTCTGCAGCGGCGGTTGGGCCACTGCCCAAGTCAGTGCCGGCGCCAGAAACGGTGCACTACACGGGGTGGCCAGAATCGTTGTCAACACGCCCTTGCTCAGCGCACCGGCAAATCCTTCCTGCTCGCCGAGTTCGGTCACTTTGCCATGTCCAACGAAACCAGGGATCGGAATCTCCCACACGCCGAGAAAACTGAGCCCCATCACAAACACCACGGCCGCGAGCGTAATGTTGAACCCCTGGAGGCTGAACAACTGCCCCCACCCGAAGCCGGCAAAGACAGCCAACGTGGCCAGCAGCAAGAATACCGAGAGCAGCCCGAGCGAGTACCAGACGTTCAGTAGAAACGCATGCCGCCGGTCATGGCCGGCCTGCTCGATGAACGAGAGGAGTTTCAACCCGATCACCGGCAGCACGCAGGGCATCAGGTTGAGGATCAGTCCGCCCAACAGGCCCATGACAACGGCCAACCAGAACGGCAAACGCTTGATCTGCTCGTCGGCGTCGATCACCAGGGCGTCGGGATCGAAAGCGGTTGCCTTGTGACTCAACATTGCTGCAAATGGCACATCGTGCGGCGGTCGGCACGAGTTCGCATCGCACGGCTGGACGGTCAACGCGCCTTCGATCTTCAAAGTGGTCGGGTCGATTCCCGCGGAGAGTTCGATGGGAGCGCGCCACGTGACGGTCCCGTGATGGGTTTCGACCATCAGGTTATCGAACACCGCATCTCGTTTTCTCTCAGACGCGGGGCTGGGTCGAAAATCACCTGCCAGGCCATAGGCGTCGGAGGGATTCAACTTGATTTGCGTCGCGATCGGCCCGCCCGACGGCTGCGTGATCGAGTAGATGTGCCAGCCCGGCTTGATCACCGCGGTGACGAACAGCTCGGCCGGCGTGCCGGCTCGCCGGGCCGTGAATTGGGCCGCAACGGTCACAACGTTCTCGGTCTCGGCGACAAGACCGACCAAGCCACTGCCGAAACCGCCGCCGGGCGGCTCGAACGGCTGCGACCACCCGGCCGACGCCATCCCCAGCGAAAGGGCCACCGCAACGGGCAAGAGCATCCATCGAGCACAGCAGGTATTCATCGACGCGACGTCCTTCGGTTCTCACGGAACTGCCAAGGGTGCCAGTGTATCACGCCCAGCGGCCCCGAAAAATGGGGAAACGCCGCTTTTTCGCCCTCCGGGCCCCGCAAAACCGTCCGATACCCGCATGCGAAAAGGCGACATGTTTCCATTTTTCCACGAACCGGCAGGCGAAAAAGTAGCATGTTCCCTTTTTTCTGGGCTATATTTTACGGGCGATTTAGCCGTTATAAGCGGATCGGTCCACCCACCGTTAGCTATGCCGTCCCCCCGCCCCATCGCTCCACAGGACGACCCGATGAACAAGCTCGCCGTTGCCGTCTGCTGCGTGTCGGCCCTTGCCGCCGCGTTAGTTGCTTCACCTGACTGCTGGGCCAGTGCACCCGAGAAGGCCGATGCGCCGCAGAAGAAGGCCGAGTCGAAGACCACCGTCGCGAGAATATCGGCCGGCGCGGCCGACGCTTCGGCCGACTCCGCCGCCAAGACCGACAAAAAGATTAAACCCGGGCGAAAACCCTTCGCCAAATTGCTGGGGGAGGCCCAGCCCGTCGCCGGACTGATCCAACTGTATCGCAAGGACGCGAAACTCTACGGCGAGATTGCCAAGCGGCATCTAAACAAGGACTTCATCGTCATCATTTCGATCGCGCGGGGGATCGGTCGGCGTCCGATTCTCGGCGGCATGTCGTGGGGGTTCGGCGACGACTGGATCTGGCAGTTCCGCAAGGCCGACGACCGCATCCAGATCGTGCGCCGCAACGTGCGCTTCCGCGCGGCGAAGGGCAGCCCGCAGGAAGAAGCCGTTCGCCTGGCATACACCGATAGCGTACTGTTCAGCCTGCCGATCGTCACGACCAGCCCCGGCGGGGCGCCGGTGGTCGACCTGACGCCGGTCTTCAAGAGCGACCTGCCGCAGATATCGAGCGTGTTGCGCGGGTTCAGCTTCTCGCGCGACAAATCGAGCTGGGCCGCCGTCAAAGGGTTTAAGGACAACGTCGAGATTCAGGTCGCCGCCACGTACACCTCCAGCGGGACCAAGGTCTTCGAGACGGTGGCCGACAGCCGCGGCGTGACCATCCACGTACACTACTCGATCAGCCTGCTGCCGCAAACCGGATACAAACCACGCGTGGCCGACGACCGCGTGGGCTACTTCCTCACCGTGTTGAAGGATTACTCGAAGCAGGCCGACTACGAGCGCTTCGTGCGATACGTCAACCGCTGGGATCTGCGCAAGGCCGAGCCGGCAGCAAAGGTCTCGCCGCCGAAGAAGCCCGTCATCTTCTGGATCGAGAAGACCGTGCCCTTCAAGTACCGCAAACCGATTCGCGAAGGGATCGAGCAGTGGAACAAGGCGTTCGAGCAGGCCGGGTTCGTCAATGCCATCGAGGTCCGCCAGCAGCCGGCCGACGCCCGTTGGGACCCGGAAGACATCAACTACAACACCTTCCGCTGGATGACCGCCGGCGCCTCGTTCGCCATGGGCCCCAGCCGCGTGAACCCGCTCACCGGGCAAATCCTCGACGCCGATATCATCTTCGACGCCGATTTCCTTCAGCGGTGGAAGGAAGACTACAACGTCGTCACGCCCGAGAAAATCGCCCAACTCACCGGCGGGGCGCTCGACGTACGTTCCTATCGCGAGCAACTCGATCGGCTGCCGCCGCGGCTGCGCCGCCACTACGGATCTTCGTGCAACTGTGCGCAGTTTATGGCACGGCAGTTGGCGTTCGGCGCCACTGTCATGGCCGAAGGCGGCAAACCGATCCCGAAGGCGACGCTCGAGAAGCTGATCGCGCAGGGGCTGAAGATGGTGGTCATGCACGAAGTGGGCCACACGCTCGGCCTCCGGCATAACTTCAAGGCGAGCGCCTTTCTCACCCTCGATGAACTCAACGACCCGGCCAAAACCGGCAAAACCGGCCTGGCCGCGTCCGTGATGGACTACCTGCCGATCAACCTCGCTCCCAAGGGCAAAAAACAAGGCGACTTCTTCAGCACCACCATCGGCCCGTACGACTATTGGGCAATCCAGTACGGATACCAGCGCGTCGGCTCGCCGGCCGAACTGAAGAAGATCGCCGCGCGGTGTGCCGAGCCGGCCTTGGACTACGGCAGCGACGGCGACGCGCGCGGCATCGACCCCGACCCGCTGTGCAACCGTTACGACCTCGGCAAGGACCCGATCCGTTTCGCCCGCCAACGCGTCGAGCTGGTCCGCCAGGCGATGCCCGACCTCGTCGAACGAACCACCGAGGAGGGCGAAGGTTACCACAAGGTGCGCCGCGCGTTCAATATCCTGCTGGGCGAGCAGGGCAGCGCGATGCGCATCGCCGCGCGGTTCATCGGCGGGCTGTACGTCCACCGCGATCACAAGGGCGACCCGAAGGCACGTCCGCCGGTCGTCGTCGTCGACGAGAAAAAGCAGCGCGAGGCGCTCGCACTGCTCGAAAAACACGTCTTCGGCCGCGAGGCGTATCAGTTCCCGCCGGACTTGTACGGCTACCTGGCGCCGACGTTCTGGTCGCACTGGGGCGTCGAGCCGCTGCCGCGGCACGACTACCCGGTTCACGAGGCGATCCTCTCCTGGCAGGATCGCACGCTGCTGCAACTGCTCTCGCCGACCACGCTTGCCCGGCTGATCGACTCGGAACTCAAAGTGCCCGCCGACCGCGAGGCCTTCACGGCCGCCGAACTGCTCGGGCGGCTGACGACGGCCGTCTTCAGCGAGTTGGAGCCGTTGCGGAAGAACGGCGGCAAGCACACAAATCGCAAGCCGGCCATCAGCAGCCTCCGCCGCAGCCTGCAACGCCGGTACCTCGATCGGCTTTCGCGGTTGGCGCTGGGCGAGAGCTTCGCCCCGGAAGATTGCCAGAGCCTGGCCACCGCGGAGCTTCGCGAGCTTCAATCGCGTGTCGACGGCGTGCTGGCCGCCAAAACCCAGCTCGACCCCTACACCCGCGCCCATCTCCAAGAGACCTCCGCGCTAATCCGCAAGGTCCTCGACGCCGCCCTGCAATTGCCGCGGCCGTGAGAACAGGGCCATGAACCTCTCATTCCCACACTCGGCATTGCAAATGCGTAGAGTTTTGTTTTCTTGGCAGAGCTTCCGAGTTTGATGTTGGGGGTTCAGTGGTCAGGGTTCAGTGGTCAGGGTTCAGGGTTCAGGATTTCGCTTGAAACCCCTGCCGCAGAGTCCTGAACCCTGTTGCTTACGGCTCCGCTGGGCTAAGAGCTTATCTCAGAACCCTTGTTTGTCTCGGGTGTGATTGAAAACATAAAGCGTTGCCCTTTCCGCAGGTGAGCCGGGCACGATCACGAGCGGGGAAGGTTCAGAAGTTGGCGTTCTCCCGTTACCATCGCGGAGAACTTTCATTAGGATGTAGACTGACGATGACACGGCACTGCTGGACAAGCCAGCAATGGCGCCCGGCGCAACTGACTTCGCCCGGTAGAAACAACCGTTGCAGTAACCCGTACGGAGACTGCGCGATGCAAACGCCAACCCAATGAAAAAGCACTGCCAAGAGCGAAAACCACAACGACCTCCGCTCGGGCGCGACAAAAGCGGCTAGCGAAAACCCCTGCAAGAACGAAAACCAGTGCTTTTTCTACTCGTTATCGGTGCGCGCTCTTGACAAGGAAGGCCATATAGATGTTAGGTTGCATTGTCACAGCGAAGGATCGAAGCCAGAAAACCGTGCTTCCAATTCTTCGAGGCGTTCAATCTCTCGTAAGGTAATCGCTTCACGGAAGTCAACCTGACTGTGTACGACTGCGTTACGCAATTGTCGCAGTCGATGGATGTCACGTGCATCGTAGTTGTTGACTATTTCCACATTTTGAAGGAATTGTACCACATCGAGCACCGACCGCGATCGGCCATGGTCAGTGAGCGAATGCGCGTCCGCCGTTTCATACAGCCCGTGTTCGAGGCGGTTCCAAAGCGAAATGAATCGTGAAAAAAGGTTCGCCTCTGCAATAACGGGTGTTGGAAGAAGCGAAGTACCAAATAGGTTCGTGAATAATAGGTTTGCGAGTTCTGTATAGATCTCCACTTGGTCGCGTGCGACAGTGAGCCCGAAACCTTGGTGGTAAAGCTCATTGCGCAGTCGGTGATACCATTCGATTGAGCCAACATCGATACCTTCGAGCTTGTCAGCACCAAATTCTTCAATTGCATCAAGTAACGCCGGAAAACTCTCGGCAATTTCATCGCGGCGTTTGCGCGAAATTGTGATCCCTGTAATCCGCTTCGGCAGTCCAAGGTACGTCTTCAGCATCTGCTCGACAGCATTATCGATAAGGATCATCGCCAATCGACGATTCGTGTCCGTGTCATCATCGAGCAAGCTGATCGCGTGCTGAAGTATTTCGCGCGGTCCAGTCGCCCATGGTTGATCATTGGGTGTGGGTGCCACGTGTTCGCATTCTTTCTTGCAACCTAACGCAGAAGCTAAAAGGCGCGGCGGCTTTTTGCCGCGTTCCTCTTGAGCGTCTTGTTCGGCAGTCTGTGGGTTACTTAGAATCTGCACACCAAGCCAAAATGTCATCTTCAAGATGAGAGCAGTAGTCGACCAAGATCATGTCACCGATATGGCTCCGTCCAGTAAGAGGATCCTTATATTCGACCTGTCCGGCAAGACAACGGCGTGCCTCGAGGGTGCCGACTACTGTTTGCTGCAGTTCAGAATGCTGTCCCGTGACCTTCTTTCTGACCAACATCTCAATTTTGACCCTGGACTGACCCTTCGGACTGTAAGATCCGCTAACGAGTTGCATTACTTTATTTCCCATTCTAAAACTTGCAGAACCATCCGAGGCGTAGGTCTTGGTCAAGAGACCGACCTTCGCGCGCGAAATGATCCCCCTGGCTGAGAGATCTATTTTCCCATACCAGTTCTCGCCTGCCCACTGCCATTCATAGGTGCCAGTAAAATCAGACAGCTCTGGAAAGGGAACGGGGTCACGGAATTGACGCGCGGCCGCCCATCCAGCAGCAAAGGCAGCCACAGCCAAGGAAACGATCCCTATGAAGATTGTCACGTAGGTAAGTTCTATCCGTTTCTTCTGTATGGGCATGGCTTTATCCTCCTATCTTGCTGCCGAACGACCAAGATCACCGGGCGGGCGGACCAACACGAGTGATCGTTGAAAAACCAACAACCTTAACCGAAGGAAACGACGTTGAAAAACCGAAAACGTAGCCCGCTCCGGTGCATCGCCTTGTTATCGCATTCTTGGATTAATCGCGAAGACGAAACGGATTGAAGTTTGTTTCTCTGTCGTAGTGATCCACACCCTCAATCTTTTTGGCTTTTGCGACCACCCAGTATGTCAAGGGAGTGAACAACGCCTCGACGGCAACCTTAATCAACCACCCTGCCACGATTGCTTGAATTAAGACTCCTGTCGGCAAAATTCCGGACAGTGCAACAATATAGAAGACGGCCGTGTTGAGCAACTGACCTACGAGGGTTGAAC
>JAUWWA010000325.1 GCA_030617125.1 Pirellulales bacterium
CCACGAGACGGCCAACAGCGCCACGCCGATCCATGCACGCATCATGGCGATCCCTCGCTCGGTTGGGCATCGTCGGCGGGTTCTTCCAGGTTCTCGCGAATGCCCTTCTCGGAAACGTCGTCCTTGGGAACATCTTCCGCCGGCTTGGGCGGAATCCACTGCTCGTGGCGGATCAACTGCGCGAGCAGCCAGCGCCAGAAGTTGACGTTTTCCTGGAGACGCGTGCCGGCGCCCTCGAGGTTCTTGTTGGCCGCGAAGTAGGTATCGCCAATCACCGTGACGGTTCCTTTGCCGATCGGGCGGCTAACGACGAAGGGCAGATCCACCTTGCCGTCGGACCAGACCATGAGTTCCTCGGCATCCGGCTCATGGCATTCGACCTCCCAGGCCGCGTAGGTTTGCATCATCGCCCGGTCGTCGTCCGTCCGGACGTACGTCTGGCGGAAGGCGCCCACGCCGAGCGGCTCGGCCTCCTTCGTATTGCCGGTCGCCGGCACGTTGGCCGGCGGAAGGTAAAAGCCGAAATCGGCCAACAGCGGTCCGCTCGACGCGGCTTGCTGCGAACCGACGATGCAGATGAAAGCCCCCCCGCGTTCGACGAAGTTGCGAATCGCTTCCCGTTCGCTGAGCGAGAACGACCGCGCCGGAGCGATCGAAATCAGCAGACCCGCCCGCTCCAATCGCTCCAAGGTCACTTCGCTCAACAACAGCGGAAGGTAGCCGTTGCGCATCAGTGTTCTCGCCAGCCCGGCCGTGCCGTCGTCGTGCCACGGGTCGCTGCTGTAGGCCTCCAAGTGCGAGGCGTCGATGTAGGCAAGATTGTTGGGCGAGTGTTTGCGGCCGTCGGGCAGCACTCGGGCGGAGTAGTGGCTCGAAAGCGTGCAACACGCCAGCGAGCCGGCCAACGCGACCGCGGCGACGGCCACGCGGGCCGCGGTCGCCCGCCACGCCAGCAGCCCCGTCAAGGCCGCCATGGCCGCCAGGCCCAGCACTTGCCGCCACCACGCCTGGGGACTGCCGGAGCGATTGGCCAGGTAGCTCAGCAGTCGGCCGGTGAAGGCATAGGCGTTGGCGCACACGTCGTTGTGCAGGCAGGAGACATCGCCCAGCACGACGATCCTTCCTCTTCCGAAACGCTGTTCGGCGGCGAGGACGAGATCGCCGAGTTTTTTACCCGGCTCATACTCCCGGACACCGCCCAGCACGGCGTCGCTTCCCGGCTCGCTGAAGGCCCAGCGTGCGGCCAGAAGCGGCATGGCGGGCGGATGCACATCGATCGACGAAGGCATCACCAGGGCGAATCGGTTCCGGCAGTCGCCGATGCCGGCGGTCGCCGCATGTGACAGCGGATCGCACACGTGCTCCCAGTTGTTCGTCGCCGAGACGGCAGTGTCGTATCGGATCGACATGCCGGTCGGCCGAAGCACCTCGTTGAAGCTGCTTTTCGACTCCCCTTCAAGGATACGCGGTTCGGCCGCCAGCAGCAGCGATCCGCCGCCGCGGACGAACTCCCAAACCCGCTCCAACCGCTCCTCGGGCCAAGGGCGGTCGGGGTGCAACAGCAGCAATACGTCGGCGCCGGCCAGGTCTTCTTGCGACAGGTCGGCCGAAGTTGCGAACGCTCCACGGAGGCTCTCGACGAATATCGGCAGGATGCCGTAGGCGCCGGCGTCGTCACTATCGTGCTCCGGCTTGATCCAGTCGAGGCGACCCTGCTGGTAGGCCACGATACGCTTGCCGCTGAAATCCGATTGGCTCGTCGTCAGTACGGTCAACAACGCAGTGGCGGCGGCCAGCAGTGCGGTAGCGAACGGCCAAGGCGTGTCGGCCGACTCGTGGCTGCCGGTCTGCCGCCGCGGTTTGGGTTCGCCGTCCGGCAGCCACGTTGCCCAACGGAACATCACCGCGGCGATCGTCGCGTGCACGATCCCGGCGATCGCCGGCACATTCCACGGCAGGAGCGTGCGGACGGCGTTTCCCCAAGCCCAAATCCCCAAGCGAGATTTGTCGTCCGGCGGCGGCAGGACAATGTCCGGCAATGCGGCTGTGAGTTTGCAGGAGAAGGCCAGCACGACCAGGTAGAGCAGTTGCCCCAACAAGATGGCCGCGGCGGCATGGATCGCCCGAGTTCGCCGTGGCGGCGACGTGCACCTCAGCCAGCCGACGTACAAGGCCGCCGAGAGCACGAGGAAGTCGATCCCGCCGAAGGTGGCGCCGATCCAGAGCGGCTCGCCGGTGATGGCGCCGGAGAGCCAACCCATCGCCCGGCCCAGCGCGCCGGCCGCAAGCCAGACCGCGGGTATCGAGCTACACGCCAGGCGGAAGACGCCCAGCACGGCGGCGGCCAACGCGACAAGCAGGATCGCCTGGCCGCTCGCGCCGCCGTGCAGTTGGGCCAACACCGCCAGGACCACCGCCACGGCCAGCACGTTGACGACCGGCGCGTTTGAGGCGGTCATGATTGCCGCCACTGCCAAGCCGACGGCAAGGACGAACCATCCGACCGGCGGTTGGCCCTTTCGGGGCCACGCGGCCACGACGGCCACCATCACGGCGATCCACGTCAAGGTGTGGCGCAACGGATGGGCCAACAAGCCGATCGATCCGGCGGCGATCCACGCGGCGGCCATACCGGCCACCACTGTGACGATCGCCCACCACGGCATTGCCCCAGACTCCTCACCGGTCGCCGCGCTAGGTTCGTCGTGTAGGGACGCAATCGGCATCGACCACGGTTCCAGGTCGCCCATCGGGCCGGTTGGAGAAAAGGGCACAGTATCGCACATCAATCGTTCATCGGCAAGATCGGCGTTCGCCGTTTAGCCCCCGCGGGCGGGCGAGACCACTTGTCCCGGCCGCTGATCACGAATAGAATGCCGCCAATAATTCTGGCTGGAGCCGATGGCGCTGGCTTGGAATCGCGGATTTGCCCCGCACGAGTTGCGGAGGATACAATTGCTGGTAGTCGAACATCAGCAAGAACTGCTGGAGGCATGGCATGGGCATCTTGGCCCCGACGGCGGATGAACGCGTTAAAGACGTTCGTGTTACTGACGACACGCTGAGCGTTGATCTGATGGACGGTCGTACCATCACGGTCCCCTTGGTGTGGTATCCCCGGCTCCTCGACGCAACCCCCCGGCAGCGGTCGAACTGGGAGGTTTGCGGCGCGGGTTACGGCATTCACTGGCCGGACATCGACGAAGACTTGAGTACCGAGGGCCTGCTGCGCGGCGCACCGGCGCCACATGCGGCCGCGACGCAGTGATCACGGACCGACTGACGCAGTCAGTATGCGGCCGAACGCGCTTTGCGCCGCGTGGACGCGGCGACTCAAAGTGGATATAATACATCGCGATGCTGCGATCCCACCGTTACTTTCAACACCTTCCAAAGGAGACCCCGCCATGAAACGACGCGAAATGCTGGTCACCACTTCCGCCGCCGTACTCGGACTGTCGACCTTTCCATTTGGCTGGGCCGCGGCCGCCGAAGGCAAGAAACAGAAATTGCTCTACTTCACCCGAAGCGCCGGGTACGAACACAGCGTCGTCCGC
>JAUWWA010000434.1 GCA_030617125.1 Pirellulales bacterium
CAGCGTCGCGGCGACGGCGGCGTCGCACATATCATCCACGGTGATCGGCTGCGATGCCACCACCAGAGAGGCAGCGGCCAGCGCCGCCCCGGCCAGCACGAGCCCGACGACTCTCCGGTGGCGCTCAATCGAGATGCAAAGACCAGGGACGGGTTTTGGCAATCGGTTCGATTCCACGGCGTGCTTCCCTCCTGCTTCGGTGTCCGGCTACATGGAAAACCAATCCCACAGCGTCTTCCGATCACTCGCCGGCTCGTTTTTGCTCTTCCCGGTTGCCGCGGGCGCAGCAGGGTTCCGCGCAGGCAACTTAGCGGCCGGTGTCGAGCGGCTCGCCGATTCGGCGGTCGGCCTATTCGTGGCGGGGCCCGGCGGACGCAGCACCGGGTTCTTCGCATACGACTGTGCAAACGTCTTCGGATCGACCCAACGAACCTGTTGCTGCGACGTGCCGTGACGCGACTTGCGGCGAGCCTCTTCGCCACGACGTGTCGTGGCGGCAAGCTGGTCGGCGCGCCGCGCCCGATGGACGTCGCCGAGTTGCCGGTACACCTCGGCCAAGTTGTGCCAGGTAGTCGATTGTGGGCAAAGCGAGAGGCTGTGCTTCAGGGCAATTTGTGCTTCGGCGCAGCTTCCGCAGCGTGCCAGCAACACGCCTAGGCCGTTCGAGGCCATCGCGTTGCGAGAGTTGACGAGCAACGCGGCCTGGTAAAACACCACGGCCTTCGATTCGGCGGCGCGTACATCCGTGCTCTGTTTCTCGGCGAATGTCGCGTGCAATTTCCCCAGGCCGTGCAAGGCCATCGAGCCGGCCACCTCGCGTCCGGCGGCCACGGCAAGCTGCTCCTGGCCGAAGGTGAAGTAGCACTTCAGCGCCAACATGGGCGTGAGGTTGTCGGTTTGGGCGTTCTTGAGCACTGGTGTGCGATGCCTGGCGACGATGCCGGGAATGTCCAAATCGGCCTCCAAAGCCGAACCGGCCGGTAGGAAGTCCGTCGCTTCCCTGACGGCCGTCAGCCCGGCGGCCAGCGCGCGGCTGTGCGTGGTGGTTTGACGTTCGGTGTCCAACCCCTGCGCCAGCAGCCGTAAGGCGCGGATGAATTCGGTTCGGGCCGCGAAATATGCCTTCCGGCCACCTAACTCGAAGCCGCGGCGGATGTGTCGATCGGCCTGCTGGGCAATCCGCTCCAACTGCGCGCTGCGCTTGCGCGGCTTTTCACACGGCAAGAGTGCCGGTCCTTCGGGCGGCTGAAGCGGCCGAGGAGCGGCCGGCTCCGTCTCGACGACCGTTTCAGTCGGTTGAGCGGGCTGCTGTTCGTCGGGCGACTTTCCCGATTCTCGCGCGGCGAAAATCGAGCTGTCGCCCTCTGGAGTGTCTTTGCCTGGAGACTCGGCGGCTAGGATCGTGCCCGGCGGAGGGCTCACCGGCGGCAGCCATGGCAAGACGACTAATACCAGGCCGACAAACACCGACATTAGCCGCGGAAGCGGCAGACTTGTGAGGCGATCCATCGTTCTTCCGTGACGTAAGTCCGTATGCTGAAAGCTCCCGTGCCGCGGTCCGTAGCGGCATGTTCTTCTTCTGACGGATCGACCAGCGTTTCCAATTGCGCTGAGCGAAACTGGATGCTCGTGCGGGCCCGGCGGACCGAGTGGCCGAACAGCCGTCATAGGTCGTCCCAGCCGCCCCTCCGATCCGGCAGCCGCCGCACAGCCACTGCGAACCGTCCGACCCGCAGAATCCAGTGTGGCGGACGCGCCGGACGGCTCTCACCGCCGTGCCGGCGGCGGCTAAACAGTTTGGGGCGTCGCGCGGATACGCCGGTCCCTTGACCTGGCATCCGCCGGTCGGATACCCTTGCGACATGCTGCTGTTCAAGAAGAGGTTCCTTCCGGCGATCCGCTCCGGTGAGAAGACCCAGACGATCCGGCTGTGGAAACATCGCAGGATGCGTGTCGGCCAGCGAAGCTATATCCCCGGCGCCGGCTACATCCGCGTGATCGCGGTTGACGAAGTCCAACTCGACGGACTGACCGACGAGGACGCCCGGCCCGATGGCTTCGAGAGTGCCGACGAGCTACGCTCCGAAATCGCCAGGCTTTATCCCAAGCAGTTGGACGCCGGCTATCGGACCTATCGGGTTGTCTTTCAACTCCTTCCGGTGGAAGAAGGCAAGAAATGATGAATGATGAATGATGAACGGTGGCTCTTTGGTAATTCATCATCCATCATTCATCATTCATCATTCATCATTCCCTTACAGCCGCAGCATCTCGAACAGCGCCTGCGCCACTGCCTGCGGATTCAGCGCGATGGCCAGAACCAGCGCGACGGTGATCAACATGCCGGCGCCGAGGAGGCTGAGCCCCCGCGGATTTCGGGAGACTTCTTCGCGGCCCAGCGCGGCCCCCAACGCGAGTTCCAGGCGCCGCCAGCCGGCGTGGCTTTGCTTCGGACCGACCGACATCAACGACACGTTGCGCATCACGCCGACGTTGTCGACGTGCAACTGCACGCCGAGAGTCGGCAGCGAGAGGCTGTCGCCGGCCCAGCGGGCTTCCTTGTCGAGTTCACCCGCCAGGTCCGCCAGGATCGGACGCAACCGATCGGCCGGCATGTTGTAGATAATCAGCCGGGGCCTCAACAGCAGCAGCACCAGCACCAGGCACATCGCGTAGAACGCCAGCAGGAGCAGCCACACGTACGGGCCGAAACGCATGGCGGCCGCGTCGGGA
>JAUWWA010000445.1 GCA_030617125.1 Pirellulales bacterium
CCTGCCTGCCGCCCCAGAGCCACTGGTCGGTCCCGTTCCAGTGCAGCACGCCGCAATAGTCCCGGGCGCCGAGCACCTTGATAGCCTGGTGGGCGATCTTTTTCTGCCAGAAGTTGCCCTGGGCGATTTCGCAGGCGTGCATGATCATGACCAGCGCGCCGCGGGGCACGACCTTGGCGCTTTTGATCTGGAAGTCGACCGGCATGGCTTTTTCCAGTTCTGAGCCGGTCCATCCGCCGGCGCCGAAGCTGTTCGGCCCGCCGAGCATGACCAGCCCGGCGCCCATCTGCTGCGTGTTCCGCACGAGCATGGCGATCTGCTCGTCAGTGAAGAAGACACTCTCGTCAGTCGACCGCGGGACGTTCGCCAGCACAACGGTATCGTAGATTTGCAGTTCGGCCAGACTGGAGAAGAGCCGGTTGCTCGGCTGGACGTTCACCTCCAGCCCTTGCCGCCGGAGCCGGTCGATCAGGACGTTGAACTCGTCGGGGTGCTCGTAGTCCTCGATCAGCAGGATCTGTCCCTTGCCGCGGACGTGGACGAACGCGGTGGCCCGATTGTTCTGCGGCATTGTGTCGTCCCCGGGGCGGTCGGGGATGAACCTGACCTCGTAGGTGTAAAAGTGGGGCGAGTCGATCTGCTGGCGGATCGTGAACACCTTCTTGCCCGGCGGGAGCACAACGTCTTGCTCGCTGAGCACGACCGACTCCTTGCCGACCGTCTGCGAGAGCACCAGGCGGCCGGGGACCTTGCCCGAGTCGTCTCCTGTCGGTTGGGCCGTGTTGGTGACGACCACACGCAGATCGAACGGTTCTCCGCGCCGCACGTCGCTGGGGATTGCCAGCCGCTCGACGACCACTTCCGCCCGGGCAGCGTATCGGATCGGCAGCACGTCGATGCCGATGCCGGCGCCGGCGACGCCCTGGGCCTGTTCAATCGCGTCGCCGAGGTTCTCGTTGCCGTCGCTGAGCACGACGATCCGCTTGGCGGCGTCCTCGGGAAACGTGGCCTGGGCGAGCTTCAGCGCGCCGGCCAGGTTCGTGTGTTCCCGGTCCATGCCGACTTCGATCGCCGGGGCCAACTGCACGTCGTCGTCGAACGGCGGGATCTCGATGGCCGCGTCGCGCCCGAAAACGATCACCCCCACGCGATCCTGCTCTTTACGATGTTCCTGGATCGCCCGGTTGACGTACTTGATCATCGCCTCGCGCCGCTCGGCGGGAATGCTCAGCGACTGATCCAACAGGTAGATGACGGTGAGTCGATCGCTCGTGCGGACCATCTGAATCTCGGCCAGCGCCGCGACCACAAGCGCCAGGACGACGGTTCGGATCGCCAAGACGATCCACCGCCGGACGCGTCCCAGCCCCGCCAGGCCGCGGAAACTAAACCACCACAGCGCCGGCAGCAGCAACAGCAGCAGCAGGTACCAGGGAGAGCCGAAGGATAGTTGATAATCGAACATGGTTGTCGCAAATGATGAAGGATGAATGATGAATGATGAATATCCAGTTTATCTACGACTGGTCATTAGAAACTCATCATTCAGCATTCATCATTCAGCATTCACATCTTCACCCTTTGCACCCGATGGTTATTGGTATCCAGCACGTGGATCCTTCCGCGGCTGTCGCGGACCAGCGCCCAGGGATCGTGTAATTGTCCTTCGCCGCGTCCGCGCGTACCCCAGCATCCGAGCGAGCGTCCGTCGCGCGTGAATTTTTGGACGCGATTGTTGCCGAATTCGCAAACGTAAACGGTTCCGTCCGGCACGGTCACCAGATCGTAAGGATAGTAGAGTTCGCCCGCCGCGATACCCTGCGTTCCCCAGCAGCGCAGCAGTTTTCCCTCGGTGTCGAACGCCTGAATGCGGTGGTTGCACGCGTCGGCGACCCAAATGTGATCGTTTTCGTCGACGGCGAGGCTTTCGAGCCGGATAAACTGGCCGGGCGCCGGGCCGTGACTGCCCCACTGGAGCAGGAAATCGCCCTCGGGTGAGAATTTCTGAATGCGGTCGAACTCGCCCATCTCGGCGATGTAATAATTGCCCCGCGAGTCCTGCACGGCGTCGCGGACCAGGTGGAACTCACCGGGCCGCTCGCCCGGCGTCCCGCCGATCGTGTTGAGCCGCTTGCCTTCCGGCGAGTAAATCAGCAACCGGTAGTAGTGCGTGTCGGCGACCAGGACGCTGCCGTCGCGGCCGATGGAGAGTCCGGCCGGTTTGCCCTTTTCGCAAGTCGGCGTTCGCCAGCCGCGCAGGAAGTTGCCTTCGGTGTCGAAGACCTGGACGCGGGCGGTCATGTCGACGATGTAGAGGCGGTCGTCGGCGTCGATGGCGATTGCCCGGGGCTTGTTCAGCCGGCCGTCGGAGATGCCGCGGCGCCCCCAGACCGCCTCGAGCCGCCCGATGTCGGTCCCGGCGGTGTCGCACCCGGCGAGAATCGCCGCCAGTAGGCAGAAGAGCCACCCAAGCAGGACGAGACGCCTTTTCGGTGCTTCGAGAGGCATGTCCATGATTACCGACGCGATTCGGTCCACGAAGAAGTCTGTAGTGACGCGATTCATCGGGCCGGGTCGCATTGAACCGTCCGAGAGCCGCATGAATGCGGCTACTACGAACAGCGTGCCAAAAACGCTGGTAGCCCGCGGAGGTGTCA
>JAUWWA010000064.1 GCA_030617125.1 Pirellulales bacterium
AACGGACGTTTCCAAAGTGCTAACCCCAACGCGCCAAAGACTTCTCGGCACGTCGACCACCGCCGCCCCGAGAACCCGTCTGTAAGTTTTACCAAGCAATATCCGGGCAAACCTAAGGTCTCAGAACTATTCCGAGGCAGTTGTCCGCTTAACGGTACAAGTGGTATTCTCGTTGAAGCTGTTTGTGATGTCAAGATGCGAAGGTTCAGATTATTTGAGACGCTTTTTCCCGAATTGCCGTTTTGGCCGTTTGGTTGTATCCGCAGACTGAAGCGAAAAGCTTAAACCACTGCTTGAGTGGAGGTTCGGAGGAGGGCGGGACAGAGAGGTTGTTCCAAGGCCGGGCGACCGGCAATTGATCGTGCTCGGCACCGCGGATGGCAATCGCCACCTGCACCCAGCAGGGCTGATCGGTGTTCGAGTTCTTGTCGGAATCGGTCCAATCTCATCTTCGCGGTGCTCCGCCACCCTCACTCCTGCCGTCACGTACCTGACGGCCTTCTCTCCACGCTTCTTTTTTTTCTACTTCGCGGTTCCGTGGTCGCCCTCTGTCACCCCGTGAACAGTTACTGCCCCGGCATCCACCGTCGGCTGATAGCATAGCACAATGCAGACGGGAGGGGCAAGGGGTGGGGGAGAAATGATGAATGATGAACGATGAATGACGTGTTCAGCGGGCCTTGAGCCTTCAGCATTCATCATTCATCATTCATCATTCATCATTGCCCTCTCCCCCTTCGACATGCTACCCTACACCTATGCTCACACCTACCGAAATCCTGGGTCCGGGGGGCGAATTGCCGCTCGACTGGAAGACTACGAACACCGCGGGGAGCAGCTCGCCATGGCCGAGGCCGTCGACGACGCCATCCGCGACCAGAAGCACCTGGTCGTCGAGGCGGGGACCGGTGTGGGCAAGAGCTTCGCCTACCTGGTCCCGGCCATCCTGCACGCCGCCGCACCCGGCAAGAAGCGTCCACCCGAGGGCCAGTCCGACGCCGCGGGCAAGAGAGAACCGGCCGGCCGCGTGATCATCTCCACGCACACCATCAGCCTCCAAGAGCAGTTGATGCAGAAGGACATTCCGCTGCTGCGCAGCGTCATCCCCCTGGAGTTCGCGGCCGTGCTGGTCAAGGGCCGGGGCAACTACGTCAGCCTGCGCCGGTTGGAAAACGCCGCCGGCCGGGCCGCGAGCCTCTTCAGCTATGAGCAAGAGTACGACGAGCTGCGCCGCATCCGCGACTGGGCGCAGAAAACCCACGACGGCTCGCTCTCCGACCTCGACTTCCGCCCCCGGCCGGCCATCTGGGACGAACTGGCCAGCGAGCACGGCAACTGCATGGGCCGCAAGTGTCCCCGCTACGGCGATTGCTTCTACTACCAAGCCCGGCGCCGCATGCAAAACGCCCAAATCCTCGTGGTCAATCATGCCTTGTTTTTCAGCGACCTGGTGCTGCGGCGCGCCGGCGCGAGCATCCTGCCCGACTACGATGTCGTCATCTTCGACGAAGCCCACACGCTCGAAGCGGTCGCCGGCGACCACTTGGGGTTGAACATCACCAGCGGACAGGTCGACTATACGCTGCGGAAGCTCTACAACGATCGGACCGACCGCGGGCTGCTCGTCCATCACGAGCTGCGCGACGCCCAACGCCAGGTGAGCGAATGCCGCGATCGGGCCGATACGTTCTTCGAGAGCCTCGCGCAGTGGGCCGACGCACACTCCGGCGGCAACGGCCGGGTGCGAGAAACGCAGATCGTGCCGAATCCGCTCAGCGAAGCGCTCGACAAGCTGGCCGGCATCGTCCGCGGCCACGGCAAAAGAATCGAGAACCCCGAGCAACGCCAGGACCTCCTCGCGGCGTCCAATCGGTTGGACGCATTGGCCGACGGCGCCGAACAGTGGCGATGCCAGCAGATCGACGGCGCCGTCTATTGGATCGAGACCGCGACGGTTCGCCGTCGCCGCCGTGTGACGTTGGCCGCGGCGCCGATCGACGTCGGGCCGATCCTCCGGGAGGAACTCTTCGACAAGACGCCCACGGTGATCGCCACCAGCGCGACGCTGGCGACCGCCGGGCGGTTCGACTTCTTCCAGTCGCGCACCGGGATGACGCAGGCGGATACGCTCTGCCTCGGCAGCCCGTTCGACTACCGACGGCAGGTGCAACTGATCCTGCCTGGGGGCATGCCCGACCCGGGCAGCCAAACGGCACAGTACGAAAGGTGCGTCGCCGAGATGATTCGCCGGTATGCGGGCCGAAGCGAAGGTCGGGCGTTCGTGCTCTTCACCAGCTACGACTTGATGCGTCGGATCGCCGCAGAGCTATCGTCGTGGCTTGCCGAGGAAGAGTTGGCGTTGTACTCGCAGGCCGACGGCGTGCCGCGCAGCCGGATGCTCGAACAGTTCAAAGCCAACCCGCGAAGCGTGCTCTTCGGCACCGATAGTTTCTGGCAAGGCGTCGACGTGCCGGGCGACGCGCTGAAGAACGTGATCATCACGCGATTGCCGTTCAGCGTGCCGGATCGGCCGCTGTTGGAAGCCCGGCTCGAGGCCGTCAAGGCCGCCGGCGGCAACCCGTTCCGCGATTACCAATTGCCCGAGGCGATTCTGAAACTCAAACAGGGCTTCGGCCGGTTGATTCGCACGCGACGCGACACCGGCATGGTCGTGATCCTGGATCCGCGGGTGCGCACGAAGCCGTACGGCCGGATGTTCTTGGCCTCACTGCCGGAGTGCCGGCAAGTGGAGGAACAGGTGTAGGGAGGCTTCTCCCAACCGGAAAAGCCGAATACAATACAGGTTTGACTCCCGCTGCCCACTCCAAACGGGACCACATACCGTGCCAGGTTTCATCCGGTCAAGGATGCCGGCCGTGCTGCCGGCCGTGTTGGTGCTTGCCGCCGTGCTGTCGGGCGGCCTGGCTCGGGCCGAAAACGAAGGCCAGGACGACCTCGACAAGGCGACCGAAGCGAAACTCTCGGCCAGCACGTTCGGCGACCTGGCCGAGGTGATCCAGCTCGCCGAAAGTGCACTGGAGAAGGGGCTCGACGAAGACAACAGCACGTTCGCCACGAACCTGCTCGTCTCGACGCTCATCCAGCGCGGCACGGCGCTGGGCGAGAGGATTTTCCGTCGCAGCCCGCCCGATGCCCGATGGCCGCAGTTCCGGCACGTCGCACTTGCCGACCTGGAAAAAGCCGTCAAGCTCAGTCCCAAGCAGCCCATGGCGCTGCTGCTGATCGCGCGGTTGAACTTCTTACCCGACGGCGATCGCCGGCGCGCAGCCGAAACGCTCAACTCGGCCATCGACCTGTTGGCCGACGAACCCAAGCAGCGCGCCGCAGCGCTGATCCTCCGCGCGGCGATCGAAGAAGACGCCCAGAAGCAACTGGCCGATCTCGACGAGGCGATCCGCCTGCAACCGGACCACGGCCCCGCGCACGAGGCCCGGGCGCTCGTGCTCGCCGGCTTGAAACAATACGACGAGGCGCTCGCGTCGTTGGACAAGGCCGCCAAACTCCGACCGGAATCGCCGTCGCCGCTTATGCTGAAGGCGCGCATCCACGTCCAGCAGAAAGACCTCAAGGCCGCCTTGGCCGATCTGGAGCAGGCCGAGAAGATCGCGCCGAAGAGCATGGCCGTGCTGCTCTTGCGGGCCGCAGTCTACGAGGAGATGAACGAGAAGAACCAGGCGCTGGCCGAATTAGACCGCGCACTGGTAATAAGCCCCGACATGCCTGCCGCCATCCGACTGCGCGCCGTCCTGCTGGCCGAGGCTGGAAAGATCGACGAGGCCGTCGCCGAATTGGAGAGGCTCCGCGCGCTGCGGCCGGGCGACAAGCTCACTCTGTTTCAGCTCGGCATGCTCTACAGCGCGGGGAAGCAATACGACAAGGCGATCGAGACATACTCGACGATTCTCGCCGATGTGTCGGACAGTTGGGCCGCCTTGCGCGGCCGCGGCGACGCGCTGCTGACCCTCGGCAAGCAGACAGAAGCGCTCGCCGATTACGAAAGAACTCTGAAACTACGGCCGAAAAACTCCGGCGTGCTGAACAACCTCGCCTGGCTTCTGGCCACCTCGCCCGACGAGAAGCTCCGCGACGGACAGCGGGCGATCACGCTGGCTATGGAAGCCTGCAAGCTGACCGAGTACAAGCAGGCCCACATCCTCAGCACGCTCGCCGCCGCCTACGCCGAGACCGGCGATTTCGCCTCGGCAGTGAAGTGGATCGAAAAGGGCCTCGAAATCGCCGACGAGAAGATGAAGGAGCCGCTCGAAAAGGAACTCGAAAGCTACCGCGCCGAGAAACCATGGCGCGAACTCCTTTCTGGGGACTAGGGGGTAGAGGCTTGGGGTCAGAGGTCAAGTGCCGCCGACCTCATCCAACTCCGCCCTTTGATTCCGAATCCCCAATGCCGGAATACTTTCATACAGTCCCGCGCGCGTCGACGGCAGTTGATTCAGGGCGGGCCGGGCGAACAACGCCTGAAACAACTGGAGCGAGCCGGTCGCAAACGCCGCCGCCGATCCGGCCAAGTACAGCCGCCACGCCCGAACAAATCGCTCGTCGAACATCTCGCGGACCACGTCGGCCGACGACTCGAAACGCGCAAGCCAGTGCCGCAACGTCTTGGCATAGTGCAGCCGCAGGTTCTCCAGGTCCAGCAGCGAGAATTCCCAGGGCTCGAAGATGGCCGAAAGCTGGCGCGGGCTGGGCGGATACGCGCCGGGGAAAATCTGCCGCTCGATCCACCAATTCAGCCAGGTCGGCCGGTTCTGTCCGATCACTTGGATCAGCCCTCGTCCGGTCGGACCGAGACAGCGATCCATCATCGCGCCGAAATCGCGGTAATGCTCCACGCCGACGTGCTCCAACATTCCGAGCGAAACCAGGGCGTCGAACCGGCCCGAGATGTTCCGGTAGTCGTCCTCGATAAACTCCACGCGATCGTTCAGGCCTTCCGCCTTGGCGCGCTCACGGGCATAGACGGTCTGCCGATGCGAGATGTTGTACGACTTGACCTTCACGCCGTAGTGTCTGGCCATGTGCAGCGCGAGCGCGCCCCAACCACCGCCAATCTCGACGACGTGCTCGCCGGGCTTCAGCCACATCTTCCGGCACACGTAGTCCAGCTTGGCCGCTTGGGCTTCCTCCAGCGTGGCGTCAGGGCTAGGGAAGTAGGCGCCGCTGTAGACCATTTCGTCGTCGAGCCACAGCCGGTAGAAATCGTTGCCGATGTCGTAGTGGCGGTGGATGCTCGCCCGCGCACCGCGGATCGTGTTGCGGTGCCGCCGGTTGATCCATTGAGTGATTCTTGCCCGCACGCGTCCCACCCGTTGCGGAGCCGCCGCCATGGCCCGGTAAACTGTCTCCAGAAACTGAGAGAAATCCCCTTCGACCTCGATACGGCCGTCGGTGTAGGCGTCGCCGAAGTGCAGTTCCGGATGGAAAACGAGTTTCAGCAGGGTAGGACGGTCGTGGATCAGCACCCGGGCTACTTCCCGGGCGTCCGAGCCGACAATCTCCGCACCGTCCCAAAGCACCACGCGAATCGACGGGCTGCCGATCGCACGAAGTACTCGGCGAACGAGCCGCCGCGACAGCCTGTCGCTGCACGTGATTGCCGCACGACGAAACATCAGCAGCACCTTTGAAGACTCTGCCGGGGGATCTCCAGAAAGCCTCTGTCAAGCCTCTGCCAAGCTGCAAATCTTGGCGTTTATGATACCACATCTCGCTTTTTCGCTCAAGCTGCGCCATCGATTGTCCGATCCGGTGAACACGGCCGAGATATGCGATCTCGCCGGAAAGGAACACGCCGTGAAGCTGCAAGTCCTCGGGGCCACACGCCAGGTGACCGGTTCGCAGACCTACGTCGAGGCCGACGGGACCAAGGTTCTGGTCGATTGCGGCATGTTCCAGGAACGGGCGTTCCAGGGGCGAAACTGGGAACCCAGCCGCGTGCGCGCCCGCGACCTCGATGCCATCCTGCTGACGCACGCACACGTCGACCACTGCGGGCTGGCGCCGAAGCTGGTCCGGGAAGGGTTCCGCGGCGAGATCATCACGACCGGCGCCTCGGCCGATTTGGTCGAGTTGGTGCTGCGCGATGCGGCCAAGATTCAGGCGGAAGATGCTACCTACAAGAAGAGACGCCACCGCAAGGAGCGCCGGGGGGGTAAGTATCCCGTCAAACCGCTTTACACCATGCGCGACGTCGAGCACACGCTGCCGCTCGTGAAGCCCGTCGCCTACGAGCAAACTGTGAACATCGGCGACGGCTGCACGGCGGAGTTCCACGACGCGGGCCATATCCTGGGCTCCGCCATGATCGAACTAACGCTGTGCGCCGACGGCAAGCCGCGCCGGCTGGTCTTCTCCGGCGACATCGGCCAGTGGGGTAAGCCCATCGTCCGCGATCCCACCGCACTGACCGAAGCCGACTACGTCGTGATGGAATCGACCTATGGCGACCGCGAACACCAGAACCACGGCGATGTCGAAACGCAACTGGAGGAGGTGATCGGCGCAACGCTCAGCCGAGGCGGGAACGTGGTCGTGCCGATCTTTGCGATCGAGCGCGCCCAGGAATTCCTCTACTATATTGCCCGGCTGCTGCACGCGAAGCGGATTCTGCCCGTGCCGGTCTTTCTCGACAGCCCCATGGCCGCCAATGCCACCGAGGTCTTTCGCCGGCACCGTGAGTGCTTCGATCTCGAGGCGTGGCAGTTGATCACCTCGGGTAATTCGCCGCTGCAATTCCCGGGCCTGGAGATGGTCCGCACCGTCGACGAGTCCAAGGCGATCAACAATCATGAAGGCCCGGCGATCATCCTTTCGACCTCGGGCATGTGCACGGCCGGGCGGATCAAGTTCCACCTGCGGCAGAACATCGGCCGCCAGGAGTCCACAATTCTGTTTGTCGGCTACCAGGCCAACGGCACGCTGGGCCGGCAGATCCTCGACGGCGACCGGGAAGTCCGCATCCACGGCCGCATGCACCTGGTCAAGGCCCAAGTGGAGCAGATCCGCGGCTTTTCCGGCCACGCCGACCGCGCCGGGTTGCTCCGCTGGCTCGGCTACTTCAACGACTCGCACAAGCAACTCTTCCTCACCCACGGGGAAGAAGACGAAGCGCTCAGCCTCCAGTCGCTCCTCCGCGAGCAGTTCGACTGGAACATCTCCGTACCGCAATATGGTCAAGTTGTGGAACTGGCATAAGAAGGGGACGTGCTACTTTTTGGGCGATTTCACGGTGCATATTTCTCAGGAAAAACGGGCTAGGCTGGCCGAAAAAGGGGACAGGCCAGCTTTCTTACCCTTTCAACCCACGTAAACCTCGGACGAAAATGGCCCCAAAAGTAGCATGTCCCCTTTTTTGAGTCCATCACGACCGCCCGCTGGAGCATTTTGTTCTCCAACGTGGGAATCCCGATCGGACGAGTCTCCTTACCCGAGCCCTTCGGAATGTGCTTCCGTCGGACGGGCGGAGCCCGCTAGGTCCCCGATTTCGCTCGTTGGAGGAGACTCCGAAGGTTTTCCTCCAAGTTCTCCTCGTACTCCTTCGCCGTCTGGCCATCGACGCCCGGGGCCCCGCTCTTGCGAGTGAGGCGAAAGGCCTCTTTCAGCCAGTCAATGTCGATCAGGTGGTTCAGCGACGTAAAACCCAACTCCGGCGACTGCTCGGCCAGCCTCGCTATCCGTCGCCGTTTCGTTGACACATCTTCGTTTCTCAGATTACTGGGCATCTGTCGTGTTTCCCGATGACGGTCCATGATTTCGACGTCCCGCTTCCCTCCCCCGGGTCCGCTCAGGAGGTGCGCTGCCCGGCCTCGGCGGTACTATCAGGACGCTGTGACTCCCCGATGTCCGTCTCGCTTCGCTTCGTTGCCTTCGC
>JAUWWA010000041.1 GCA_030617125.1 Pirellulales bacterium
CCCTCGAAAGACGAAACTCGCCGCTCCTGGAATACCTCAATCAACCGGCCACCGCTTCTACATAACCCGTTCATCCAATGTCGACAAAATCCCAAAAGCCTATTGACGGACCACCTCAGATATCTGCTGGCTTGTCCAGCAGTGCTCCTTGGGGCTTCACGGGTTTCGTAGGTCATAAGACTCCGGAACCAATGTATGGACCACCGGGAGGAAGGGGCTCCTCATGGTCGTCCTTCGGCCTCGCATGAGGATCCGACGTTAAGTTCACCGCTCGTGCATCACCCCGATTGTACTGCAACATCACACTGCTGGACAAGCCAGCAGTGCCACCCGGCCCTCTGCCCTCTGTCTTCTCTCCTCCACCTTTGAGAAGCTACTCCTCAATCGTCGTCCGGCCCGTGGCGACGTCGAACTCGTAGATGGCCGGGACCATCATCGCGGCGGTGGTGAAGCCGTAGGCGGCCGCCGTTACCAGGAACACGCTCAGCGTGTGGTGCAAGAGGAAGCTGGTGATGGCGTAGAACGTGGCGAAGGGGCACAGGAACGCGGCCACGCCAATCGCCGTCGACGGGTTTCTGGCTCCCAGCGCCACGTAGAGCCCGACGCCGCCGCCGATCATCAGCGCCAGGAACGGATGAAGCTGGGCCTGGAACGAGCCGCTTAAGTACACCAGCATCATCATGCAAGTGAACACGCCGACGAACAGGAAGAAGACGGTGCCCAGGCTGGTGGCGATCGCCGAGTGCGAGTTGGCGTACGTCATGCCGGCGTGGATGCCCCGCATCGCCACGAAGTCGTACAACACCGCCCACCCGCCAAGCACATACCCGAGGTTCTCCAGGCTCAGCAGCCCGGCGAAGCAGAGATAGGTGCACAGAAGCGCCGGCAAGGCGATCATCTCTTTGGTATTGTAAAACACGCCGCCGAGCTTGCCGAAGACGATCTCCTTGGGCGTTAAGTCCGTGACCAGCAGCAGATCGAGCGCCTTGCCGTCACGCTCGGTTGTTATCGAGGTGACGGCCTGGGCGTTGACCAGCACCAGGCTCAGCAGCAGCAACGGAACCAGCGCGACGGCGCCGTCGGCGTAGGCGGCCATCTGCTCGCTGCGGACCATCCAAACGAGGCTCGCCGCGGCCAGGCCGAACAACACCAGGTAGGCCAGGCGTATCACCAGAATCGTCCGCCCGTATGCCCAGGTCCGCATCTCGCGCCAGATGATCGGGTTGTCCCAGACCTGCCGCGAGCGAGAGGGTTCCTGGGCGATGGGGATAAGTCCCGTCTTGCGTTGTGCCGCAGTCTCCGATGGGACGTCCGCGACCGCAGAGAGAGCCCTGTCTCGTTTGTGCTCGGGCCGGGCCTCGCGCGACGGATTCCAGACGCGAACCATCGCCACCGCCAGAAGGTTCAGCACTGCGGCGATCGACACCGCCACGACCAGGAACAGATTAACCGGCGTGCCCAGCGGCCCGAGGCTCGGATCACCTTGGGCAAGGGGCCGCGCGGCTTCGCGAACGGCCTGCCACGGGCTGAAGCCGATTGCCCAGGTTCGGCACGAAAGCCCCAAGCAACTCTCGCCGAAGGCCCCCAAGGCCACGATCTCCCAAACCGCCAGCCACAACACCAGCGCCAACACGGTCATCGCCAGCGCCTGGAACGTCTTCTCGCGCCACAGCGCCAGGGTCGATCCCAGGGAACCGCATGCCAGCGCGCTGGCGAGCGTGACGGCGAAGGCCCGGGCGATCTGTCCGAACGACACCCCGCCCAACAGGGCGCAGATCATGAACACCGGCAGCGCCGCCGCCAACATCACGAAGACGTGCAACAGGCTGGCCAGCAGCTTACCCAGCACCAGTTCGCTGTTGGAAAGCCTGCTTAAGAGCAGCAGGATCAGCGTGCGGCGGTCCTTTTCCTGGGCGACCGCGCTGGCCGCCAGAAGCGCCGAGAAAAACACCGCCAGGGCCAACTGCAACGGGGCGAGGATCTGAAACAGGATCGTTCCAAATCGCGCCAGATCGCCCACGTCGCGGACCAACTGCGTGCCGGTCAGCACCATCCAGGCCGTGCCGATCAGCACCAGCAACGCGGCGACATACGCCGCCCGGCCGACGTAAAGCCGAGTCCGCCGCGGAGCAATAGCGACTTCCCGATTGAAGACCGGTCCGATCAGCAACGCCGTTTCTCCCTCTCTGGGGGGCTCTTGAGCAGGTTTCAACCCTTATCATAGCACATCCTATTGGATACCGGACCATTGGTGGCGTATCTGGATCGGCGCGACAAGGACCACGATTGGGCAGCGACCCAGTGGGCCCAGATCGAACGACCGTTATTGACCTGTGAGGCCGTGCTGTCCGAAGCGTGCTTCCTCCGCCGTAAGGTATGGCCGGACAGTACTGTGATCGTGGAATTGGTCAACCGTGGGATTGTCGATGTGGTGTTTCGCTTCCAGGATCATGCGGAACCGGTCGCGCAATTGCTGCACAAGTATGCGACGATCGGTATGTCGCTGGCCGATGCGTGTATTGTTTGCATGGCCGAACTCTACCCGCAAAGCAGGGTTTTGACGCTGGATAGCGATTTTCGCGTCTATCGCAAGCACGGTCGCCAGGTCGTTCCGGTGATTATGCCGGACGGCCGATAGACAACTTCCTCTGGTTGGCTCTGGCACTAGAACCGAGGTGCTGTCGCCGGTAGCGGGTAGTTGGTCGGTGGGTAGTTGGTCGGCGGGGCGCTGATGCCGGTCGTCGGATACAGATATCCCGCCGACACGCCCGAGGGATTCCGAGGATCGGTCGGCGTGGCCGTTCTGGGCACGTACGGTCGGGTGCTCCCCGGCAGGTAAGGCGCGGGACTGCCCGAGGCGTTCTCGGGCATCGTCTCCAGGCCGCTACCCGGCCGAGTATTCGGGTTGGTCGGTGACGTGTAAGGAACACCCGGTGATGTGTAAGAAGTAGCCGGTGCGGTGTAGGGCGTAGGCGGTGACGGGTAAGAAGTAGCCGGCGCGGTGGAGGGAGTAGCCGGTGACGGGTAAGAAGTAGCCGGCGCGGTATAGGGAGTAGCCGTCGTAGCCGGCGCGTAGTCGTTAGCCCCCGGCGGCGGGTAGCTATTTGTCCCCGGCGGCGTGTAGTTGTTCGTCCCCGGCGTTGAGTAGTCGCTCGCCGGCGACGGCGCAAAGCCGGTGTTGCCCGGTTGATAGTCGGTCCGGCCCGGCTGGTAACCGGTCCGGCCGGGCGTGTAGTCGGATAGCGGCGGAGCGTGGTCGGACTTGGGGCTCAGTGGCGGTCCGGGTGAACTCAGACTCGCGCTGCCGGCCGAGGGTGTTGCGGCGTGCGAGCCGTATGCCGGTGTCGTGCCGTACGGTGAAGGCGAACCGCTGCCGTATTGTGGAGACGGGCTGAGGTTGTATTGAGAGCCGGCGCCGGTGTCGTATCGCGGACTCGAAGGAGTTCCATATCGCGGCGACGAACCAGCATCGTAGCTGGGCGTGGGAGGAGTGCCGTAGCTTGGCGTGGAGCCGGTCTGGTAGCTTGGTGTGGAACCGGCGCCGTAGCTTGGCGTGGGAGTAGTGCCGTAGCTTGGCATGGGAGCGGTGCCGTAGCTTGGCATGGGAGCGGTGCCGTATGGTGATTTGGTCAAGGCCCCGCTGGCAGTCCCTGGCGTGCCGTAGCCGCTGTCGGCGCCGGCGGCGCTGCCGTAGGAGCCTTGCTGCGGCGTCACGTACGCACTACTCGGCGTCGTCGCGCCGTACCCGGTCGTGCCGGAACCGGTCGTGCCGTAGCCGGACGGCGTGGTCGAGCCGGGCGATGTATAGGGTTGTTGCGTGCTCGGGTAGGGGGCCGGCGCCGCGTAGCCGGTCGCCGTGTTCGGATAGGAGGGCGCCATCGGCGAAGTGGTTGCCGGAGTTGTCGCCGGGTACGCCGTGCCCGAGTTGGGCATCGTCGGCGTACGTGCAAGTTGGGACGGCAAGCCCGGCATCTGCACCGCCGGCGCGCCGGTACCGACCGACGCGAGGCCGGCGGGATTACACCTCCAAGATGCCAGGTTGGGCATGGTCCACCGGCCACCGGTGTAGCAGCCCGACAGGCCGACAATCGTTAATGCAACAAACGCACAACGCAAGAAATGGGCACGCATGGTTGGAATGTCCTTCAGAAAGGGACGAGAAGAGGGGTTTGCGGACGGAAGTCGAGCGGATTATAGACACCGCCGAAGGTGGGTCAATGGCAAATTCCCTATTTCGGTGGGAATATAGGCCAAGCGGGAAGAATGGGCTGCCGGTGGACAGCCGCAGGGCGGAAATCGTGGAAGCGGCGTTGGCCTCGGCGAGCCGGTTTAACAGGCTATGTTCGACTCCCGAGAGTATCGCTGCGATACGGCTCATGACGGTTTTCCGGGGTTACTTTCCGCTGTGTCCTGCTTTCTTCGCCAACCATGGGGTGAGCATGCGTTTTGCCCGAGTCAGCACGTTGCCGGTGGGCACGTACTCTTCCACCGAGGCCATCAGGTAGGAGCGGAAGCTGACCAGTACGTCCTTGGCGCGATCGGCCGTCTCGGCACGGCGCCGGTCGCGGCTCCTGGTCGCGTTGATACTCAGATGGATCTTGGTCCGCAAAAGGTCGTCGCCAACCGGGGCGCTGGCATTCCTCTGGAATCGCTCCTCCTCGAACCGCAGGTCGATGCGGAAGCTCACCAGGCGGTCGGTCAGGCGTCGCAGGCGGCTGGGGTGTTGGTCGGCGATGTGTAGCCGGACGTGGTTGCCGCTGATCTTGACGATGTTCGCCTGGTGGTCGGCCACGAACCCGCGAAGCTTCTCGACGGCCATTTTGATCGGGACGGGCGTAGTCAGGACCTGCTCGATGAGCGCGTCGACCCGACCCGGTTTCCGAGACCGGAAGCGCGTCTCCGATTCGGTCGCCTCCTCGCGCGAACCGGTCCCCAGTTGCACGACGCAATTACGTCCCTTCGCCGTGGCGGTCAGCAGTGCCCGGTCCGCGCGGCGGAGCATGGTTTCAGGTGTATCGCCGGGTTGGATCTCGGTCACGCCGAAGCTGATCGTGGCCGTGCGGCCGTCCATGCGGGGCTGCGGTATTTGGCTCAGTGCCCTGCGGATTTCGTCGGCGCGTCGGGCGGCCGCCGCGTTGTCGCAATCGGCGCACAGCAGGACGAACTCCTCGCCGCCGTAGCGGGCGACCAGGTCGCCAGGCCGGCACGAACCTTTCAGCAACGCAGCCACGCCCGTGAGCACGTCGTCGCCCGCCTGGTGGCCCCACGTGTCGTTGACCTGTTTGAACCGGTCCAGGTCGCCGATAATCAAACTGCAAGGGATGTGCTTCTGCTGATGGGCGGCGACGAACATTTTGTGAACCCGGTCGAACTCCGCCCGGTTCGCCACTTGCGTCAAGGGGTCGCGCGTGGCCTTCTCGTGCAGGCTTTGACACCGCTGTTCCAGCGAGGTTTCCGACGAGGCGTCGTGAAATAGCAGGATGGCGCCCCGTGTCTCGCCGTTTTCGGCGATCACCGGGATGGTGTGTGCGTCGACGGCCACGGGCCGTTCGTTCCGCCCCCAGATCGTCAGCCGCCGCAACGACTGGACCCCCGAGCGGATGACGCTGTGAACCGGGCAGTCGGCCTCGTCGACGGGGTCGCCTTTTTCGTCGGCGATGCTCAGGAGCTTGGGGTGCCACTGGCGCTGATAGACGCTGCTGCTGGTGATCCCCGTCAGTCGCTCGGCGCCACGGTTCCACAACGTCATCTGCCCGGCCGCGTCGATGAACACGACCGCGTCGTACATGTTCTCCAGGAGCTTCGCCTGGAACAGGGAGTCGACGGTCTGCGAATCCGTTGTCGACGGAACGCAGTTGAGTTGCCAGTAGGAATTGACCAATTCGGCATCAAGCGAGCGGAACCAGCGTCCGGCCGCTTCCTGGTGCAATTGCGATTGATCGCTCGCCAGCAACTCGGCGAACCGCTTCACCAACTCAGGGTCGAACTGCATGCCGGCACAGTCGAACAACTCCGTCATCGCCCGCTCGTGCGACATGGCCGGACGGTAAACGTGGTCGGTCGTCATCGCGTCGAACGCCTCGGCAATGGTGATCATCCTGGCGCCCAGCGGCAACTGCTCGCCTTGCAGCCGGAACCCCGGCCGCGCGCCGTTGTACCAGGCCGATACATGTTCGACGATCTCGAGAATCTCTTGCGAGGAGCAACTGTGACGAAGGATGTCGAGACTCTTGCGGCGCGAACGGGCAACGAGGTCGGCTTCGTTGCTGTCGAGTTGACCCGGTTTGAGAAGCACCGCGTCGGGAACGCCGATAACCCCGATGTCGTGCAGCAACGCGGCCACTTCGATGGCGTCGCGTTTGTCGTGCTCTAGCCCCAAGCGCAATGCCCAAGCCGAGCAAGTCAGCGCTACCCGCAGCGCGTGACCCGCGGTGGCTGCATGCTTGCACTGCAACGCGGCAAACAGGCTGCTGGCGATCCCCAACCGGACCTCAACCAACTGGTTGTCGGTCGCTTCGCTGATGACCGGCGGCAAGACGGCGTGGGACGATGAGTCTCGCTCCAACTCGTGCAACAGCGAGCCGAGTTGCGACATCCAGTGCTCGGCCGGCAACGTTCGCTGGCCGACGGGCGCCAGCGGCGCCAGCGGCGCCAACGGTGACTGCGCGCCCGCGTCCGATGGACCGGGTGTGGTTGGAGCGGGTGTCTGGTTCATAGGTGCCGATTCCAGGTAAATAACTCTGTCACTAAAAACCTAGTTCATGGATGGACTTGGGTCAAAATGTCGACGTCTTCCGCACAATCCGAACGACCCGAACCTTGTCCGACGGCCGATCATCGGCTATGGTGGCCGCTGCAACACCGGGAGATTCCCATGAGACTGATCGCCTACCAAAGCGAAGATGGAGTGCGTGCCGCGGGCATACGCGACGACGGAAGCCGTGTCGACCTGAACCGCGCCGATTCGGCCGTGCCGTCCTGTGTCAAGGCCATCTTGGCCGGAGGACCGGAGGTGCTGCGTCGAGCCGAGGCCGCCTTGGCCGCCGCAGAGCCGCTCGCGCCGGAGCAAGTCGAGCTGCTCGCCCCGGCGCCCCACCCCGAGAAGATCATTTGCGTCGGGTTGAACTACGCCGATCATGCCAAGGAAATCGGCGCGGACCGGCCCGCCGAGCCCGTGCTCTTCAACAAATTTCCGACTGCCTTGAGCCACGACCGGCAGCCCGTCATCCTCCCGAGGCTCAGCCGCCAGGTCGATTACGAAGGTGAGTTGGTCGCCGTGATCGGCGTCGGCGGCCGAGACATCCCCGCCGAGCGGGCCAAGCAGCACGTCGCCGCCTATTGCTGCGGCGTCGACGTCTCCGCCCGCGACTGGCAACTCCGCAAACCGGGCGGCCAGTGGCTGCTGGGTAAATCGTTCGACACCTTCGCGCCGATCGGCCCGCACCTGGTCACCGCCGACGAAATCCCCGACCCCGGCAACTTGAAAATCCAACTGCGGCTCAACGGCCAGGTGATGCAAGAATCCAGCACGGCCGAGTTGATCTTCTCGATCGAGGAGTTGGTGGCCTACGTCTCCGGCGTGTGCACGCTATCGCCGGGCGAGTTGATCTTCACCGGCACGCCGCCGGGCGTCGGCATGGCCCGAAAACCGCCCGTCTGGCTCCAGGCAGGCGATATCGTCGATGTCGAGATCGAAAAGCTCGGCGTGCTGCGCAATCCGGTCGTGGCGGAAGAACCGTAGGCTGCGAATTTCACGGGCGGACCCCGGCCACCCCAACCGCCCTCAACATGCCGAGCACCATCGGCGCCACGTCGGCCAGGTCGGCGCGGTGGAATTGCCCCGTCCCGACGCCCGGGGCGTGGATGACCAACAGGCCTTCGCCCGAACGCACCGCGGCCAGCGACGCATCGCGACGTATCAGCTTCCTGTTGCGGTCGAGCCGATGCCGAACCTGAAAGCCCAAGGCTGGAATCCCGATTACCTCCGGCAGGCGCCGCTCGAAGGGATCGCAACCGAAACGCTCCTCGGCCAAATAAGCGTCCGCAAACAGCGGCTCGTCCGTCGCCGGGTGCCGGGCGTCGCGAAGCGCCTCGACCACGTCGGCCGCCGCCTGCCGGCGCTGGGTCGCCGTGGTGAGAACCCGATTGCCGAACCGCTTCGGCGTGTTCAGATACACCAGCGCCGCCGACTGCCCGTGCAACGATACCGCCCGCGTCCGCCGCCAGTCCACCGGCAAGAGCGAAAACGGCGAGATACTGGTTTCCCGGTCTGCCGGCTGCACCTTCGCCCTCCGGAACGCGCCAAGAGAGCGCCATGTTCCCTTTTTCCGAAAGCGGGAAAGGCGGTAACCGATCCGCGCGACGCCCGTCGACGTGTGCAGCAAGTTGCGGCGGCACAACAGCTCCGTCGCGGTGATCTTCTCGCGGAATGGGCCGAAGCCGAACGGGCTGACGAGCACCACGGCCGCGCCGCGCCGCGAGGCCAACTCCAGCAGTCCGCCCAGGCAGTCGTCGAGCGTCTGGAACGCCTCTCGGGTCTTGGCGACCCACTGCCGGTTTCCGCCGGTCGCCTCGCCGACCCCCAGCAGGTTCCACAGGCGGCGCAACAGCGAGTCGAACACGGCAAATCGCACCTCAAGCAGACGCCAATCGCTCGTCCGGTCGATCTCTTCGGCCGTGCCGGCGGCGTGTCGCAGCGCGGCCTTCGTCCGGGCAATCCCGTCGGCAAGCTGCTCGAAGTCGGCGGGCTTCTCCCGCCAGATCGGCGCCGCCGGCGGCGTGTCGATCATGCGCCTTGCGGGCGATTGCGTATCGGCCGCGGTGACCGACTCGGCCAGGGTGGGGCAGGGGAGGCGGCGGCCGTGCGACGGCACGATTCGCCGTCGGTGATGGTCGAAGTAATAGTCGTCGAGGATGCCGTGCACGCCCGGGCCGACGCCCGTTTCGAGCGTCGCCCACAACGCCGAGGCATTATAGGGGGCGTCGCACCGGAGCCGGACCAGCGCGGAAGAATCGATCAGCCGCCCAAGGTTGCGCATCGGCAGCGACGCGGCCATGGGAACCAACACATCATACGACGTCCCGCCCAACTCGACGAGAAGCACGCGATCCGTCGCCGCAATGGAAGGGAGTTGATCCATGGTTCCGCACCACTGCAAACCTGACAATCCCCCGTCGTGCGGCAGGCCCTTGCCCTTGCCACTGCCGCAGTCGCCTCGACCGGCTCACACCGGCAGGTTGCACGCCTGCAACAGCGCGCGCTGCACCGCCAGGTCGTGCTGATGGGAGAAGTCGTGTTCTTTTTCACCGCGGA
>JAUWWA010000267.1 GCA_030617125.1 Pirellulales bacterium
CAACTCCGAAAATCCGCCCAAATCGCACGGCGGTGAGACATGCGGGCTAGCCCTCTCCCAGAGGGAGTGGGGACCAATTTGCAAAAGTCCAGTTACCGGTTTTCTGAGACTTCTTGGGCGGAACCTTGACAAACCGAATGAGCGCGCTCAAGATTAAGATACTGGGTTCAGGGTAATTCAACTCGGGAAGGTCCCGAGAGCCCTGAAACCCCGTGAACAGTTACGTGAGAGCTTTAGAAAACTTCCAGTAAACGTCCGACGCAAAACGGTTCAACGCAATTAGGAGAGCAAGCATGTCAAGACAAGTATCGCGCCTTCATCGGCGCCGGTTTCTGAAGACCGCGCTTTCGGCCGGAGTTGCGGTGATGTCGCCGCATTTAATTCCGGGTGCTGCGTTGGGTAAAGATGCCGCCGCGGCCCCCAGCGAGCGGATCGTGTTGGGCGGTATCGGCATCGGAAACCGCGGGTCGTACGACCTTGGGTGTTTCTTGCCGCAACCGGACGTCCAATTCGTCGCGGTTGCCGATGTGAAGGCCAATCGCCGTGTGGCGGTCAAGAAGTTGGTCGACGGCAAGTATCGCAATCAAGACTGTAAAACCTATCGCGACTTCCGCGAGTTGCTCGACCGTGACGATATCGATGCGGTGCTGATTGCCACGGGGCCGAACTGGCACGCCACGGCATCGATGTACGCAGCCCGCGCCGGCAAGGACATGTATTGCGAAAAACCCTGCACCAAGAACATCGCACAAAGCCTGACGCTGGCCGAGACGATGCGCCGCACCGGGCGCGTGTTCCAGGCGGGCACGCAGCGGCGCAATTTGCCGCACTTCGCGTTTGCGTGCGAATTGGCGCGAACGGGAAAGCTCGGCAAACTCAAGGCGGTCCATGCTCATCCGTATGGAATGCGAACTCACATGAGCGGTTGGTCTACGCCGGAGACCCAACCGCCGAAGGAAGTGGTGGACTGGGACATGTATCTCGGCCCCGCCGCGTGGCGGCCGTTCAACAAGCGGCATCTCGACGGCTTCAACTTCGAGAAGGGTGGCGGACTCGTCGGCGGCGGCATCCTGGAATGGGGTTCCCATTGCGTGGACCTCTGCCAGTGGGCCGTCGGCGCCGACCATACGGCCCCGGTCGAGTACAACCCGCCGGAAAACGGCCAGGTGGTCGCCCGATACGAAAATGGCGTGGAGTTGGTCATCCGCAATGATGGTTGGATCGGCCTGGGTTCGTGTCCCGTGCGGTTCGAGGGCGAGACGGGCTGGGTCGAAGCGGGCGACAGCGGAAAACTCGTCCTCAGTTCGCCGGCATTGCTGGCCGGGAGAAAGGTCGCCGAGATCGGCGGTTACCCGGCTACCTTCCATGTGCGCGATTTCCTCGATTGCGTGAAAACGCGCAGCCAGCCGAAGGCCAACGCCGAAGCGGCCTGCTACGCCCACATCGCGTGCCATGCCGCGAACAATGCCATCTTCCTGAATCGCCAGCTCAAATACGACGTCAAGAAGCACGAGTTCATCGCCGACGAAGAGGCCAACCGGCTGCGCTCCGAGGCGCTTCGCGCACCATGGAGGATCTAACGACAAGTTTCCGTCCCGGAAGAAACAATTCCTTCTGCTGCGTGCAAGCGCGTACCTATTTGAGAAGGACAATGAGAATGTACAAGACTCGATGTTCTGTAATTTGTGCCGTGCTGATTGCCGTGGCTGCTGCCTCGGCCCGGGCCGCCGACGACAACGCCGCGGCCAAGAAAGAAAATGAACTCAAGCTGATCGCCGTGCTCGAATCGAAAACCGCACCGAAGGCGGAAAAGGCGATCACCTGCAAGAAACTGGCGATTTACGGCTCCGCGGATGCCGTGCCGGCGCTGAAGCCGCTTGTGGCCGACAAAGAGCTTGCCTCGTGGGCACGGATCGCGCTGGAAGCGATTCCCGGTCCCGAAGCCGACGAAGCTCTGCGCGACGCGCTCGGGTCGCTCGAAGGCAGACTGGCCATCGGGACGATCAATTCGATCGGCGTCCGCCGCGATGCCAAGGCGGTCGACACGTTGACCGGGCGACTCAAGGACAAGGACCCCGAAGTGGCGGCGGCCGCCGCCGTCGCGATGGGGAAGATCGGCAATGCCCAGGCGACCAAGGTGCTCCGCCAGTCGTTGGCCGGTGCCTCGCCCACGGTCCGTTCGGCGATTGCCGAGGGTGCATTCTGTGTGCCGAGCGTCTCCTGGCCGAAAACAAGGCGGGCGAAGCGGTGGAAATCTACGACGAAGTTCGCAAAGCCGACGTGCCCAAGCAGCGAATCGTCGAGGCGACCCGAGGCGCGATTCTCGCCCGAAAGTCGGACAGAATCCCGCTGCTGGTTGAGCAACTCCGCTCGAAGGACAAGAGGATGTTCCAGATCGGCGTGCGCACGGCCCGCGAGCTTGGCGAGGGAGAAGTCGCCGAAGCCTTGGTGGCCGAGTTGACTCGCGCGACGCCGGACCGAGGGGCCGTGCTGCTGGCCGCCTTGGCCGACTGCAGCGGCTCAACGGCATCACCCGCCGTGGTCAAGGCAGCCAAGAGCGGCCCGAAGCAGGTGCGAATAGCGGCGATCGGTGTCCTCCAACGTTCGGGCGACGCTTCCTGCGCACCCACGCTGCTGGAGATCGCGACCGACGAGAACGCGGAACTGGCCCAGGCGGCCAGGACGGCGCTGGCCGAGTTTCCCAACAAAGAAGTGGACGCCACCATTGCCGCGCAACTTCCCAAGGCCAAGGGCGAAACGCTCGTGGCGCTGATGGGAATTGTCGGGCAACGGCAAATCGCGGCCACGCCGGCTTTGATCAATGCGCTGGACGATTCCGATGCAACGGTCCGCCACGCCGCGTTGACGGCCTTGGGCGAAACGGTCGAACTGAAGGATCTTGACGTGTTGATCTCGCGGGTTACTTCTCCGAAGCATGCCGAGGATACCCCGACCGCCATCAAGGCGCTCCGCGCCGCATGTGTCCGCATGCCGGATAGCGATGCGTGCGCGGCGAAACTTATCGCCGCGATGTCGCGTGTCCCCACGGAGATGAAGTGCACCATCTTGGACATTCTCGGTGCCATGGGCGGTCCCAAGGCGCTCGAAGCGATGGCGGCGGCGGGAAAAGACCCCAACCCGGAACTCCAGGACGCGGCCACCCAGGTGTTGGGTGGGTGGATGAGCGTCGACGCGGGGCCCGTTCTGTTGGATTTGGCCAAGAACGCGCCCGTCGAGAAGTACAGAATCCGTGCGATTCGTGGCTATATCCGCCTTGTGCGTCAGTTCAACATGCCGGCCGAGCAAAGAGTTCAGATGTGCACCAAAGCGCTTGAGACCGCCCAGCGTATCACGGAGAAAAAGCTGGTCCTGCAAGAAGTGATCGGACTCGGCAGATATGCGAGTCCCGACATGCTCCGGCTGGCCCTCGAAGCGTGGAAGAACCCGGCGCTGAAGGACGATGCCACCAAAATCGCAATGGTCATCGCCCAGAGGATTGAAGGCAACTCGACCGAAGCTCGGAAGCTGTTGGCCCAGATGGGGCAGGATCCGGTGAAAGTGGAAATCATCAAGGCCGAATACGGCGCGGACACAAAGCAGAAGGATGTGACCGAAACGCTTCGACGCAACGTTCGCGACTTGCGCCTGATTACCTTGCCTTCAACAAAGTACAACACTAGCTTCGGTGGCGACCCGGTGCCGGGAACCGCGAAACAGTTGAAAATCCAGTACCGGATCGACGGCAAGTCGGGCGAGGCATCGTTCCCGGAAGATGCCGTCATTTTTCTTCCGATGCCGGGCGCTGGATAACTCGTTCATTGAACGGCTCGGGCGAATGCCTACTATCTGCCTTCGCAAAGCAGTTCCGCTTGGTTCTCATTGAGGAACTGGTGGAAGTCGACTTTGTCTTTGGTTTCGATGCTCTGGAGGATCGCTTTTTCGACGGCAAGGATGTAAGCCGCGTCGCGGACGGTCATGGTACCGTTGCCGGCCTTTCGGCCGAGAATGCAATCGACAAGCTCCTGGAGTTCATCGAAGTGGCCCATGTAGCCGAACTGACCGCGGTCGAAATCGGAG
>JAUWWA010000435.1 GCA_030617125.1 Pirellulales bacterium
ACCCACCGTGGTGTCGGCCACACCAGAGTCATTATCGATCGCAACAGTGATCGGCGCCGGGGCACTCTCCGGCCCTTCGATGATCTCCAGGTATCCGCCGCCGTCGTCGGGGCGGCACGGCGGGATCGGCACGACGGTGAGTCCCTGAAGGTCCATTTGCAGCCGGGCGGCCGTCGCCCGCAGGCGATCCGTGGCCTCGAGCGTCGAACGCGAGTTGTTCACGCTGTCGCCGATCGCACTGAAAACCTGCACCACCGCGCCCATCAAGATGAGCATCAGCGCCGTGGCCACCAGGATCTCGACCATCGTGTAGCCGCGCCGGCGGCGGGCGCAATTGGGACGGGAACGAGACACAACGGGCCGTGTCATGACGGTTCTCCCCTGTTCCTTCTGGCCCGTACAAAACCCCTATTTATATTCGACCCGGAAACGGCCGAAAAGTCAAGGAGCATCCCGCCGGCGGCCGGTGTCACGCTCGTTAGGGTATTGCGGCACCCCCCATAAAGCCGCGACCGGTGGTCGCGCCGGCACGATTTCCGCGACCACCCATTTCCGCGGCCGCCGGCCGCGGCTTTATGGGGGCATGCCCATTCGGCGCAGCAGGAAGCGTTCCGGGGCGCGTTTCAGCCGGGTGTACCAGGGCTCGTCCTCGGGATGAATCGGGCGGACCAGGATGCTCGTCAACCCGGCCAGGCGGCCGGCCATCACGTCGGCGAACAGTTGGTCGCCGACCATCGCCGTGCGTTTCGGAGGGAATCCCATTCTCCGCACGGTCGCCTTCAGGCGAAACGGAAACGGCTTGAACGCCTTAGCGCAAAACGGCAGGCCGAGCCGCTCGGCGATCGGGCCGATCCGGCCGCCAAACCCGTTGGAAACCAGGCACAGCCCGATCGTCCGCTGGCGAAGTTCCTCGAGCCAGGCCGCCACTTCCGGGGTGACGTCCGCCGCGCGGTAGCGCGCCAGCGTACAGTCGACGTCCAACAGCAGAGCATCCAGGCCCAGCTCGCGCAGCCGAGCCGGCGTGAGTTGCTGAACGCTTTCGACGCAAAAATGTGGAGCAAGGAAACGCAGCATAGGGCTGGGGGCTGGGGGCTAGGGATTGGGGGTTGGGGAACCGAGTTTTGCTTTCAACTGGGACTGAAGGCGATGGAGCATCTTCCCTTCTTTCGCGCACTCGTCCATAAGATGCGCAGTTTCGCCTTCAGTGCAATAGCCGAGCGACTCGGCAAGCGTCAATTGTGTTTCCAGTTCCGCCAAGGAACCCAATGTGATCGAAATGTGACGAAGATAATCCCTTGTGGAATCTTTGGCGTGGCCTTCGGCAATATTGGATGCAGTGGACACGCCCGCTCGTTGCAACTGACTGCTTAAGCCATAGGCCTCGTGTTTCGGGAAACCTCGTGTAAGAACGTAGACCTCCTTGGCCACTTCGATTCCCAACTGCCACACTTTCAAGTCACGGTAACTTCTCACTTCCACAATGCACACCTCTCGCTCTCGATTTCAACCCCAGCCCCTAGTCCCCAGCCCCCAGTCCCTAGTCCCCAGTCCCTAGTCCCATATCCCATATCGAACAATACACCAAAACACCTTCAGTGCATCCGGCCATCCAATTTTCTTGCCTTCCTCGTACGTGCGGCCGAAGTAGCTGATTCCCAGTTCGTAAACGCGGTATTTCCGCCGGGCGACCTTGGCGGTCAACTCCGGGTCGATGCCGAAGCGGTTTTCTTTCAGGGTCGGGCCGATCGCCTCGATCACCTCGCGCCGGAACACCTTGTAGCCGGTCTCCACGTCGGTGAGATTCAGCCCGGTCAGCAGGTTCGACAACGTCGTCAGCCACCAATTCGCCACCCGATGCCGGTAGTACAGAACCCGGTGCGGTGCGGCGGAAACGAACCGCGACCCGTACACCACGTCGGCCACGCCGTCGACGATCGGCTGGATGAGCCTGGGGTACTCGGCCGGGTCGTATTCCAGGTCGGCGTCCTGGATGAGGATGATCTCGCCGTCGGCCTGGGCGAAACCGGTCCGCAGCGCCGCCCCCTTGCCGCGATTCCGCTCGTGACGGAAGACGCGAAGGTCGCCGGCGCCGGCCATGCCGTCGAGCAGTTCGCGCGTGCCGTCGGTGCTGCCGTCGTCGACCACGATGATTTCCTTCGGGATCTCCACCGCGCGAATCCGCCGGACGATCTCCTTAACGGTTTGCTTTTCGTTATAAACGGGCACGACCACCGAGAGCCCGGCCGTTTGTGGCGGCGGCACCACCGGCGGTTGTTGCGGCGGCGGAAGCACGGGCGGCGGCGGCGGCGTGCCCGATATGCCGGCCGCACCGCGAGATGAAAGCCGGCGGCGCAACTCGTCGTCGTACCGTGCTTTCTTTTCCGGGCTGAGCAGACAGACTTGTGCGGCCGCGATCTCGTTCAGCAGCCGCTGCGACAACTCCGAATGCTTGCCCGACTGAAACGTTCTCAGATGGGTCATGCGGGCGTCGGCGGCGTGGGCGATCGCGTCCGTGTCGGACTCGAACGCTGCGAGCCCCAGCAGCCGGTAATGGTGTGGCGGCTGCTCCCGCGGCGGAATCCCCAGCCACTTGCGATATGGATCAAAGGTGCTGTCCATGGCGCCCGTGCGAACTTGCAAAGCCGCGACCAGTGGTCGCGGAAGACAACGAGCGGGCCCTACTCGAGAAAGTCGATCTTCTCTTCCTCGACG
>JAUWWA010000371.1 GCA_030617125.1 Pirellulales bacterium
CTTAGTTGCAACAAGAGTAGCCAAAGGGAACGCGATCGTGGAAAAACTCACGCTAACGGTTGACGGGCAGCAAATCACAGCGGAACCGGAGACGACGATCCTCGAAGCGGCGCTGGCCGCGGGGATCTACATCCCGCACCTGTGCCATCACACCGATCTGAAGCCGGTCGGCGTTTGCCGCTTGTGCATGGTCGAGGTCGAAAGCCGTCAGATGCTCTCCTGCCTTGTTCCGGCCGAAGACGGCATGGTCGTCGCGACCGAAAGCGAGGCGATCAACCAGGTCCGCCGCATAGCCGTCGAACTGCTTATCGTCAACCATCATGTCGGCTGCTTGGCGTGTGCCAAGAGCGACGTCTGCGAGCTGCAGCGGGTGGCCCGTTACGTGGGCGTCACGCCCGAGCGGCTCGAACGGTTGCGGCGCCCCGAAAAGACGCTGCCGGTCGACACCTCGAACCCATTCTTCAACTTCGATCCGAACCAGTGCATCCTCTGCGGCATCTGTGTTCGCACGTGCGACGAGATTGTGGGCGTCAACGCGCTCGATTACGCGTTTCGCGGCTTCAACACCGTGGTCAGCACCTTCGGTAACAAGGGCATGAAGGAGTCGCGGTGCGTTTCGTGCGGGGAGTGCGTGGTCCGCTGCCCGGTCGGGGCGTTGGTGCCGAAGGTTTTCGAGCAGCCCGCACGCGAGACCAAGACGACCTGCCCGTATTGCGGCGTGGGATGTACGTTCTATCTCGGCACGCGCGGCAACAAGATCGTCGGTGTTCGCGTGGACCGCGACAACCCGGCCAACAGCGGCCGACTTTGTGTCAAGGGGCGTTTCGGGCACGAGTTCGTCAACCATCCCGAACGGCTGACTACGCCGCTGATCAAGAAAAACGGCAAGCGCGTCCAGGCCACGTGGGACGAGGCCCTGGAGCTGATCGCGTCGAAGTTGCCGCAGTACAAGGGCGACTCCTTCGCCGCGTTTTCGTCGGCCAAGTGCACCAACGAGGACAATTACGTCGTTCAGAAATTCACGCGCCGGGTGATGGGAACGAACAACGTCGACCACTGCGCACGGCTCTGTCACGCCCCAACCGTCGCCGGGTTGATCCAGAGCTTCGGCAGCGGGGCCATGACCAACTCGATCGGCGAGATCCGCGACATACGGTGTATCTTCGCCATCGGCACCAACACGACCTCCGCGCACCCGGTCATCTCGCTCGATATGAAGGAGGCGGTTCGCCGCGGGGCCAAGATGATCGTCGCCAACCCGAAAGAGATCGAACTGACCCGCCATGCGTGTCTCTTTCTGCAGTTCAGGGCCGGCACCGACGTGGCGTTGATGATGGGCATGATGCGCGTCATCGTCGACGAAGGGCTGCACGACGAGCAGTTCATCGCCGAGCGCTGCGCCGGGTTTGAGGAGTTCAAGGCCGCGCTGGTCAACTACGATTTGGATTTCGTTTCAAAGACGACCACGGTCCCGAAGGAGAAGATTGTCGAGGCCGCGAGGATCTATGCGACGACTAAACCGGGCAGCATCTTCTACGCGATGGGCATCACGCAACACACCCACGGCACGGACAACGTCCTGGCCACCAGCAACCTGGCGCTTTTGACCGGCAACGTCGGCAAGCCGTCGACCGGTGTGAATCCTCTACGAGGACAGAACAACGTGCAAGGGGCGTGCGACATGGGCGCGCTGCCGAACGTCTATCCCGGCTACCAGAAAGTCACCCTGCCTGAGATGAAGGAGAAGTTCCAACGGGCCTGGGGTGGCGACTTGGACGCCCAACTCGGCATCCCGCTGACCGAGGTCTTCCATGCCATCGACGCCGGAAAGATCAAGTGCCTTTACATCGTCGGCGAGAACCCGGTCCTTAGCGACGCCGACGCTAATCATGTCGAAAAAGCCATCCAGAAGCTCGAGTTCTTCGTCAGCCAGGACATCTTCATGACGGAGACGAACAAGTACGCCGACGTGATTCTGCCGGCGGCCACGTTCGCCGAAAGGGACGGCACCTTCACCAACACCGAGCGGCGAGTGCAGCGGGTCCGCAAGGCGATCGAGCCGGTCGGCGAGTCGAAGGGCGACTGGCAGATCATCTGCGAGGTCGCCCGGCGGATGGGCGAGCCGGGGTTCGATTTCGCCGATGCGTCGGCGGTGATGGACGAGATCGCCGAAGTCACGCCCGTCTACGGCGGCATTTCTTACGACCGGATCGAGGAAGTCGGTCTGCAGTGGCCATGCCCCACGAAGGACCACGCCGGCACGCGATTCCTCCACAGCGAGAAATTCGCCACGCCCGACGGCAAGGGCCACTTCAAACCGCTCGAGTACAAGCCGTCTGCCGAACTGCCTGACAGTGAATTCCCCTTGCTGCTGACCACCGACCGCAGCCTCTACCATTTCCACACCGGCACGATGACTCGGCGAGTCGAGGGGCTCGACAAGCTCGACGATCGCGAACTGCTAAAAATTCATCCCGAGGATGCATCGCGGCTGGAGATCAAGCATGGTGAGACGGTGCGTGTCTTCTCTCGCCGAGGTGAAGTGACGGTCGAGACGGATGTTACCGAGATCTGCCCACAAGGGACCGTCTCGTTGACCTTCCACTTCGCAGAAACCCCGACGAACGTTCTCACGCACGCCGCGTTGGACCCGATCGCCAAGATCCCCGAGACCAAGGTGTGTGCGGTGCGCGTGGAGAAGTTGGCAATCTAAAACCGGCACCGGTTCAAAACGGCCGGCCTCCCAGACGCGATACCAGGCGCTCGGAAAGCACCACGATATCCTCGCTGCAAAAATAGGACTCGATGTTCGCCGGCAACAGCAGCGTGGCCGTCGGCGGGAACTCCTCGTCGGCGGCGTGCCAGATCAGCCGTGTGGACAAGCGGGGAAACACATCGAAGTCGAACGCGGCGTCGCCGCCGGCATTCACGTTCCGGCCGCCGATCGCGCTGGCCGCGGCGCGCAGCGTGTCGATGTCTCGACCTGCCGTGGCGCACAGCCGAGCGATTACCCGACTGTTGTAAACCCCAGCATACGATCGGGCCGTGCCGAGGTCTGCAAACGTCACTTCCGGCTCGCGCCGCTGTGGACGTGACGAAATGGCCAGGTAGTGCATTGCTAGAATTTGCCAGTGTCGGCCGACCGGCCGGCCGGTCGACGTCGTGATGCCGCGTGCGGCGAGGTCCAC
>JAUWWA010000204.1 GCA_030617125.1 Pirellulales bacterium
CACGAGTGGAGTCCCTATAATTGGGCAGATTATCTTGCCTGCGGGGGCTGGCACGCATTGGGCCGCCGCGCCGGCGGCCGCCAAAAGGTAAGTTCGTAACCCAATCCCCCTAATCCCCAGCTCCTAAGCCCTAATCCCCAGCCCCTAGTCCCAAGCCCCCAATCTCCCCATGCCTGAGAAAGTCATCCTAATCGGCAGCGGGCCGGCCGGATGGTCGGCGGCCATTTACGCCGCCCGGGCGGCGCTCGAACCGCTGGTCTTCGAGGGCGCCGTCACCGAAGCGAATCGCCTGGCCGGAACCTTGCCCCTGGGGCAACTCGCCCTGACCACCGAAGTGGAAAATTATCCCGGCCTCCCCGACGGCGACTTGGAATCGTATCTCGACGACGCCATCGCCAAGAACCGCCGCCTGATCATGGCCCCGCACTTGAAGCACGGCGTCAGCGGCCCGGAGTTGATGGAGTTGATGCGCCAGCAGGCCGTGAACTTCGGCGCCCGAGTGATCACCGACGACATCGTCGAGGTGGACTTCGACGCCCATCCGTTCAAGCTGACTTCGCTCGAAGGCGAGGCGTACGAGGCGCTGAGTGTGATTGTGGCCACCGGCGCCCGGGCGAACTACCTCGGCTTGCCCTCGGAAGAGAAGTACAAGAACCGAGGCGTCAGCGCGTGTGCCGTGTGCGACGGTGCGTTGCCGCGCTTCCGCAACAAGCCGCTGGTGGTGGTCGGCGGCGGCGATGCGGCCGTCGAGGAGGCCGACTACCTGACGAAGTTCGCCGGCAAGGTGCACCTCGTCCATCGCCGCGACCAGCTTCGTGCGTCGAAGATCATGGTGAAACGGGCGACCGACAACCCCAAAATCGAAATCCTCTGGAACCGCACGTTGGCCGAAGTGCTCGGCAACGACACCGACGGCGTGACGGGCGTGCGCCTCGACAGCACCGTTGAGGAAGACGCTCTGGAAGTCGAGGCCACCGGCGTGTTCCTCTCGATCGGCCATACGCCGAACACGGTCTTCCTGGGCGGCCAGCTTCAACTCAGCGAGAAGGGCTACGTCAAGCAGACGGCTGCCTTCCGCACGAACACGAGCGTCGAGGGCGTGTTCACCGCCGGCGACGTGGCCGACGACTACTACCGCCAGGCGATCACGTCGGCCGGCAGCGGTTGCATGGCCGCGCTCGACGCCGAGCGCTGGCTGGCAAAAAAGGGATGGTGAGGGCCGTCAGTCCGCCAGCGCGCCGGCCACCGCATTAAGGCCCGCCTGGAATACGTCGCAACCGATCATGTCGACCAGGCCCTCCTCTTCTTCGGCCGGGCAGCCGAACTCCGCCGTCCACTCGGCATAGGTTCGATCGCCGTCGGTGATCGGCAGCAGCCGCAGCGTGGCCACATAGCCGTCGACGGGCATGGGCGATTCGAGAATGCAGTACGTGCAGAGGTGTTCCACGTCGCTCAGCGCCAGCAACCGTTCGCGGATTCGCCCTCCGTCTTCCAGGCGGAAATTCCGAACGCAACCGACTTTGTCGCCAGGCTCGCCGTCTTCGATGCGGCTCTCGGTAATAATCGGATGCCAATCGGACAAACCGTTGAAGTCGCGTATCTTCGCCCAAACGGCGTCGATCGGGGCGTTGATGACGGAACTGATGAAGATTTTCGCCATGGGGTCTCTCCTTATAAAGCTGTGATCAACGGTCGCCGTTGTTTCGGCGCGACCACCGGTCGCGGCTTTCTGGGGGTTATTTCACTTCAAAGATCGCTTCGATTTCCACCGCCGCGCCCAGTGGCAGGGAGGCGACGCCGACGGCGCTGCGGGCGCCCGCGCCGAGGTGCTCGCCGAAGACGTCGATGAACAGCTCGCTGCAGCCGTTGATCACCGCCGGCTGCTGGGTGAAATCTTCCGTGCAGTTGACCATGCCCAACACTTTCACGACTCGCCGGACCCGGTTCAGGCTAGTCAGTTCTTTCTGGAAGGTGGCCAGGATGCCGAGTCCGGCGAGTCGCGCGGCGCGATAACCCTCCTCGACGTCCAGGCTTTCGCCCAGCCTGCCGGTAACAATGCTTCCCTCCGAGGTGATCGGCAGGTGGCCCGACGTGTACGCCAGGTTGCCCACCAGCACCAGCGGCCGGTACACGCCCTTCGGCTCGGGCGCGGGCGGGAGTTGCAGGCCGAGTTCGGTGAGTGTTTCGGACAGTTTCAACTCGAACGTCATCGGTCGGTTTCCACGTGTGAGTGTGACTAGTCGATCACTTTATTGAGCGGGTATTCGACGATGCCGCGTGCGCCGGCGGCCTTCAGCCGAGGGATGATCTGCCGGACGACCGACTCGTCGAGGATCGTGTTCACGTCGACCCAGTCGTTGTCGGCGAGGCTGGAGACGGTCGGCTGCTGCAGCGCCGGCAGCAGTGCGAGCACCTGCCGGAGCTTCTCGCGCGGCACGTTCATCATCAGCCCGACCTTTCCCTCGGCGGCCATCGTCCCCTGGAGCATCAGCACGATGTCGTCGATTTTCTGCTTTTTCCAGGGGTCGGCGTAGGCCCGGCGATTGGCAATGAATCGAGGCGTACTTTGCATCACCTCGTCGACGATCCGCAAGTTGTTCGCCCGAAGCGAGCTGCCCGTCTCGGTCACCTCGACGATGGCGTCGGCGAGCTTGGGTGGTTTGACCTCGGTGGCGCCCCAACTGAACTCGACCCGGGCCGATACCCCGTGCCGCTCCAGGTAGCGCGTCGTCAGGCTGACCGCCTCGGTGGCGATCCGCTTGCCTTCGAGGTCCCGCACGCTTTGCACCGGCGAGTCCTCGGGCACGCAGAGGACCCAGCGAACCGGGCGGCGCGACACCTTCGAGAAGATCAGCTCGGCCACCTCGTGGACGTCGGACCCGTTTTCGAGGATCCAGTCCCGCCCCGTCAAGCCGGCGTCGAGCACGCCGTCTTCCACATAGCGCGACATTTCCTGGGCGCGGATCAACAGGCACTCGATCTCGTCGTCGTCGATCGTCGGGTAGTAGCTGCGCGAGCTGAACGTGATTTTATAGCCGGCGCGGCGGAACAAGTCGGCCGTGGCCTCTTGGCGGCTGCCGGAAGGGATTCCGAGTTTGAGTAGGTTCGGCATGGTTACTCCTTCCCATACACTACATCCGGGTCGAAGCCCCGATCGCCGACGACCTTCAGCCCGTCGGGCGTGACCCGGCGAAAGAAGCAGCTCTGGTATCCTTTGTGGCAGGCGGCGCCGCCGACTTGTTCGACCCTAAGGAGGATGGTGTCGAGGTCGCAATCGAGCCGGATGTCCTTGACCTTCTGGACGTTCCCGCTTTGCTCGCCCTTGTGCCACAGTTCGTTCCGGCGGCGGCTGAAGTAGACGGCCTCGCCGCTAGCCAGCGTCTTCGCGTAGCTCGCGGCGCTCATGTAGGCCAACATAAGGACCTCGCCGGTTCGGGCGTCCTGGGCGATGGCCGGCAGGAGTCCGCCGCCTTTGGCGAAGTCGGGTTGCGATGGGGATGATTGGCGCATCGATGGGCCTCTTGCGTTTTTCGCAACAGAAACCAATTAGTTTATCATAGTCCCTCCGGCAGCCGTTTGCCAGGGGTGGCTTGCCCCCACAATCGCTTCCGCCGCCATATCCGTTACGGCGCGCCCCGCGTAGCTGGAACGATCGGCCAGCCCGCTACGAATCGCGCAACAAGGCCATTGAGGGCTTCTATGCAGTGCGGATACGCCGTTATCCGACAGGTACGAATGACGCGGTCCTTTTTTGTCCTCCCTCCGGAAAGGAACGTCCCTTGAACCCCTCACTCACCGTTCTCCTACCGGTTCACAACGCCGAGGCGACCCTGTCGGCCACTGTGGCGGAGATTCTCGATGTGGCCGCCGATCTCAACGAACCGTTTGAGCTGGTCATCGTCGATGACGGCTCGGTCGACGCCACCAGCGAAGTCGTCGACGAATTGAGCCGCCGCTACCCGCAGATTCGTCTCATCCGCCACGGCGAGCAGCTCGGCTACGAGGCGGCCCTTCGCTCGGGCCTGAAGCACAGCGCCGGCCGCACCGTCTTGCTGCGCGATGACGCCGAGTCGATGTCGCCGGAAGAGCACCACATGAGCGGCCACCGTTCGCTGCGGCCGACGGCGGCAACCAGCCGCCCTGCCCGGCCGAACTACATACGTCGAGCGATGGACCTCGCGCCGAACGGGTAGACGCCCTTTGGCCGTCTTTACTATGCCATGCCACCAGTTGGTGCTACTTGTCAAGCGATCGTCCGCTTGATAAAATAACAGGTGTCTGGAAGAGCAGTCTGCTCTTGTCGACCTGTCTCAGCGGCTTTTGCCCTGACATTTCGCCGACGGGCCAGCGTTGTGGCGGCGCCGCTTTTTGGGCAAGCGGCATCGCTTCTGATAAGTCACGGAATTCGCGCGCCGCGCGAAAGCGCAACGCTTTCTTATTCTCGTTCATCCATTTCATATCCTTTGGATTTCCGTTTATGGGAGAACGACAAGGCAGGAGGACTGTCGTCATGAGTATCGTGGATTGTCATGCGTCCGCCGTAGGGAATCCGGGCACGCTGAAGCTCGCCCCCACGGGACGACCTCTGCACCGGCTGGCCGCCGTCCGCCGGTTGCAGGGACTCTCGCGCCGCACCGTGGCGCGACGATTGAACATGGAGGCCGCCCAACTCAAGCTCGAGGAGCAGGAGACCTCCGACATGCTGTTGAGCCGCTTGTACGAGTGGCAAGAGGCATTGGAGGTTCCGCTGTTCGAATTGCTGATCGAGCCGGGCGATCCGCTCTCGCCACCCGTCCTCGAACGCGCGGG
>JAUWWA010000022.1 GCA_030617125.1 Pirellulales bacterium
AGAACCAGCGTCCATGCACCGAATCGCATCGTCATGGGTTCCCTCCCGCAAACATTGGAGACGCAAAGGTGCCTGTCCCCTGTTTCCCCGAGCCAAACGGTGCTAGCATCGCAGGCACTGCATTGCCCGACACGTGGGCGGGGATTCTAGCAGGAAGTCTCTGGCGGCCATATGGCAATTTGGGTATGATCTCCAAGGTTAAGCCGGCAAGGACGCCCTCGATGAAACTCGCGCTGATCCACGACTGGCTCACCTTCGAGCGGGAGTTGGTTGACTATGCCCATAAAGCCGCGACCGGTGGTCGCGCCCACGCCCATTGCCGAAACCACCGGTCGCGGCTTTATGCAAAATGTCGCGACGCAGAATGGGACGACACTACGGAAACCGCAACTTCATCACGTACGCGTACCAGTCCTTCTTGAACGTTGCCATGTCCTCCCGGCCGAGGATTTTCTTGAGCGTGTTGTAGCCGGTCGGATCTCTCTTGTGGTTGGCGTGAAAGGCGTGGTAGTACTTCCGCAGCAGGTTGTGTTCCTGGAGGTAGTAGCACAGATACCTGGCCTGAGCGTAGTTCGTGCCCGGGTCCTTGCGGTAGAACTGGTGATCGGTCGTCGAGCAAAGGGTCCTGAACGACGGCACCTTCCTTCGTCGGATGGCGTCTTGCAGGCCGTCCAGGCGCCAGTTCGTCAGCCCGACGATTTGCCCGTTGCGCGAGCGGCTCTGTTCGTAGAGCGAGCCGAGCCCTTCGTTGAACCAGGCGGGGCACCCGGGGAAGTTCGAGGCCACCAGCGGGTGGACGATTTCATGCACCAGCGTCCCGCCGCCGGAGCGGATGTTCATGATGAGCGCCTTCTCGGTGTGCGAGAAGTACCCGTACGGCGTGTCCGGCTCGTGGTTGAAGATCGACTTGGCGTGCTTGCGGTAGCTGGCTTCGTCCTTGAAGAGCCAGATGTCGAGGATCTCGTTGGGATCCTTGGTGAAGTACGCCGCCTTGAGCCGGTCGACCGCCCATTTGACCGTCCCCTCCGCTCGCCGACGGACCATCGCGGGCGATTCGTCGCCGATCACGACAAACGGACGCTGGATGACGACCGTGAACTCGTCGCCGGGAATTTTCTTTTTCAACTTCATGACGTGCTGGGCGTAATCGGCGGCGGTGAAGGTGTTCGTGGCGGTGATACTGTTGCGAGCCGGTTTCTCCACCGCCGCGCTGCGGACGGTTAACGCCAGGACTACGGCCCCAAGGATCACCAGGACAGGCAATATTCGTCGATGCTTCATGGTCTCGTCGGTTCCTTCATGCGCGCGGGTGTTTTTCGACTTCTGGCCGCCGTTTGCCGCTTAGGTAGTAGACGCACGACGCCCGGCCGCAGTTCCTATTTCGCAATTGGCGCGTTATATTATCATTTCGACGGAGCCTTGACCAATAGACCCGACGGCTGCGCCCCCGCTCGCCGGAGCCCGGTACGCAGCGTGTAAACCCTTTGCAAATAAGGAGTTGTAGCAATGCATCGCCAGTTTCCATCTACACTTACCGTTACGTTGACGGCCGCCGCGATGTTCGTAGCGATGCCGCTTCAGGCGGAAGAACCGCCGGCCAAGGAAGTCCCCCCGAAGACCGCCCAGGCATGGACTCTTGACGAAGCCAATCGGCAACTGAGCCTCAATCCCGACGATATCTACCTGCAATATGTCGCGCTGCAACTTGCTCACAACGAGGGCAAGCTCAAGGAGGTCGCCCGCACCATCGAGCGGCTCAATCGGCGGGGTGGCAGACGACGCGCCGCCGAGCGCCGCGTCGATCTGTTCGCGCTGTTCACCGGCGCGCTGGCCGTACAGGAGAGCCTCCAGTTGGATACGATGCGCGGCGGCGAGAACGCTGTCGGCTCGATCCTGGCCGATCCGGCGAAGAACGTCGTCAAGATCGCCAACCTCGAAGGCCCGACCGTTAAAAGCCATCCGTGGGGCAAGATGCTCGCCGCGCAACATCTCGCCGGCAAGAAGCCCGAGGTATCCCCGCTGGCCCATTGCGTGCCGGAGGATCAATACTACGTGTTGTTCCGTTCGCCGACGAAGCTCTTGGAAACGGCCGAGGTGGGCGATCTTTGGGGCGCCCACCTGTTCGCCCAGGCGGCCAAATCGGCCAAGAGCCATCAGACCACCGCGCGGCTGAAGCGGCAACTGGCCATTCAAACCGATCCGCTCACGCGACCGTTCTACGATATGGTCGTCGACGAAGTGGCGATGACCGGCAGCGATCTCTACTTCACCGAAGGCAGCGACGTGACCTTCGTGTTTCGCGTGAAGCAGCCCGAGGTGTTCCGGCTCCGTATGGACGGCTTCCTGGCCGCGGCCGAGAAATCGCGCGACGACGCGGTCCGGTCGACCGGCCGGATCGAGGGCGTCGACTATGTCCAGATCGCCACGCCGGACCGCGCGATCCATGTCTTTTCCGCATATCCCAAGCCGAACTTGCACGTGCGAAGCAACTCGAAAGTCGGCATGCAGCGTGTGCTTCAGGCCGTCGCCGGCTCGGGCGAGGCGAAGCGGCTGGCCGACGCCACCGAGTTCAAATACATCCGCACGTTGATGGCCCGCGGCGACCGGCGCGAGGACGGGTTTGTATACCTTTCCGACCCATTCATTCGCCGGCTGGTCGGCCCACAAATGAAGCTCTGCGAGCGGCGCCGAATGCTCTGCTACAACCATCTGCGGATGATCGGCCACGCGGTGATGCTCTATCGCACGCAGTTCGGCACGAAGGGCGAGTCGATCGAGCAGCTCGTCGCGGCCGACTGCCTGCCGGAGCGGTTCGGCCAGCAGAAATTCCGCTGCCCGTGCGGCGGGAAGTACCGGCTCGCGGCCGACGGCGCGACGGCGGTCTGCTCGGATCACGGCCACGCCGGCCGGTTGGTCCCCTGCTGCGAAATCCCGCTTCAGCACGTAACCCAGCGCGAGGCCAAGGAGTACAAGCAGTTTGTCGAGCAGTACAGCCGCTACTGGCGGCGGTTTTTCGACCCGATCGCCGTGCGCGTCCGGCTCACGCCCAAACAGTATCGCGCCGAGACGATCATCCTCCCGCTGATCGACAACTCCGTCTACACCGGCTTGGCCGCGGCGCTGGGCGGCGAGCCGGAACCGCTCGATGCGCTGCCGGTGCCCAAACGGAACATCTTCAGCCTGGCCGCACGGCTGAACAAGTCGGAGCTGGTGCGACAGTTGGGGCTGGAACGACTCCTTGATGCTCCCCCGGATATCCCCAAACAGCAAGCGGCGGTGGAAACTGAACGTATCGCGACAAGGATGAAACAAGTGGGCATCGCCATGCACGGTTATCACAGCGCCCTCAGAGGCTTCCCCACTGCAGTCAGCTTCGACGCCCAAGGCAAGAAGACCCGCCTGAGTTGGCGCGTTCGCCTGTTGCCGTTCTTGGAAGAAGAAGAACTCTATCGCGAATTTCACCTGTACGAGCCATGGGACAGCTAGCACAACAAGACGCTGATCGCCCGTATCCCGCCGATCTTCCGTCCCGCGGACCCTCAACTCGCCGCGGCGGGAAAGACCATGTTTGTGGCCCCCCTCGGCAAGAACACGGTCTTCCCACTGAAGAAGAAGCGGATCGGCCTTCGTGATATCCGCGACGGAGCAACGAATACGATCATGATGGTCGAGGCTGACGATGCGCACGCAGTCATTTGGTCGAAGCCGGACGACCTCGATATCAACTTGAAGAAGCCGCTTGACGGTTTGGCCGTCCGTCCACCGGGAGCGTTCCTGACACTCTTCGCGGACGGTTCAGTGCGCTTTTTCCAAAAGGAGATAGACAAAGACAAGCTGGCCGCTCTTTTCACGCGCTCCGGCGGCGAAACGGTGGCCTTCCGGGCCGAGGACAGGGTCGTGCTGGCCAGCTCCCGAAGACGGCGGTCGTACTGGGGAGTTCCCGAGGAAACCATACGTCAGTTCGCCCTGGGCGACGTCCTAACAAACGGCGTCGGCAACCAGATCTCCATGCACGTTTACGACACATCGCCGACGTTCGACTTCAACCTGACCGGCTTTCTGGGTGAGATGCTGGGCAGTTTCCGCGGCCGCCGCGGATTCGGCGACGAAATGATCCCCATCAGCTTCCTGATCGCCTCGCTCAATTCGCCGGTGTACATCGCCGTGCCGGTTCGCGATGCCGAAATCGTCGACAACTTTCTTGAGCACCTCGATTCGGCGTTGGCGACGCTGGCCCGGCAAAGGGAGCGCGGCGGCTGGTTCAACGTGGATTTCGACTTCTACCGCGTGCCGCTCGAAACGAACGACGACCGCGTGCGCTGCTACAGCGTCGCCTTCGGTCCGGTGAAGTGGCGGATGTTCTTCGCGCGGATCGACGACGCCCTATACGTCGCCCGCAAGCGGTTCATCCTCGACGACCTCGCCGCGGCGGCCAAGGAAGAGAAAACCGACGCCGGCCCGGCGGCCCACGCCATGGTCCGCGTGCGGCCGGAACATTGGGACAAGGTTCTGCCGGCGTTTCGGCTCGGCTGGGCCGAAACCAGTCGCGAGGCGTGCCTGCATAATCTGGGGCCGCTCTCGTCGGTCGCCCGGGCAATGGCGGCGTCGACCGGCGGCAAGGTTGACGCGAGACAAGTCCACCGCGAGGCCGACCGCCTGCACGCGGTCCACTTCTTCTGTCCCGACGGCGGCCGCTACGAACGATCGCCCGACGGCAAGCAGATGATTTGCAGCGTCCACGGCACGGCGGCCGCGCCGCGCCAACGGCCCGCGCCCGCCCCGAACAGCCCGATGGGCCGACTGATGCAAGAGTTCTCCGGCCTGAGGGCCCAATTGATCTTCCTCGACGACGGCCTGCACACGGTGGTGACGGTTGAGCGGAGGAAGTAGTACTGTCAGCGAAAGAACGGTTGATGAAACGGCTAGGGCCAAGTGCTGATTCACCCTATCGGCAGCCATGCTCGCAATCCTTGTAGCAACCATTGTTGCAGCCGTAGCCGGGATAGCGGCCTGGCTTGTTGACCAGCGCCTGCTGCGTTGTGGCACGGCTTGTCGCGCCGTTGTTGCCACGGTTCTCGTCGTGATCTCCATTTGGATCGCCGCGCTGATCCAGGCGGCATTCTGGCTGAAGGTGCCGGGTGCTTATGGTCCGGTGCAGTTCTGGCACAGCGACCCGAATGCCCTGGACTTCATGAGCGGGCCGAGGACACTCTCGCTCTTTCTGATCCTGGGAGGTATGGGGCTCGCGGCGTTGGCGGCAGTCGCCGGACTCGTCTCGTTGTTCTTCCCGTCCGAGCGTCCGCGATGGTGGCGGCTCGTTGTTCCAGCCTTTGCCATTGGAGCCTACGCCCTGGCACACTACTGGTTTCTCGCATATGAGTTCTTTCCTAGTGCCTGAGGCGCGGCAGCTAACGACTCGTTGCACTCGCTGCGGCAGCCCAAGACGAGAACTTCCCACTTGACCCATGCACCATTTATGGTACAATTGAATGCCAAATGAACATCGGAGACATAAGGCTCAACGTCGTCTTTTTCCGGACCGGCTCGGGAACGGAACCGGTACGGAAATGGCTGAAGTCGTTGCCCACGACGCATAAGAAGGCGATCGGCGAAGACATCAAGACCGTGCAGTTCGGGTGGCCGCTTGGAATGCCGTTGGTCGAGAAGATCGAACCCTACTTGTGGGAAGTGCGGAGCAAGGTCCCGGATGGAATTGCCCGCGTTCTTTTCACCGTTGACGGCCACACGATGATCCTTCTGCACGGCTTCACTAAGAAAACGAGGAAGATTCCTCAAAAAGAATTCAACACAGCGCGATCCCGACTCAAGCAGTATCAGCAGGCAAGATCATGAAGAACAAGCATATCGGCAGCGATTTCGACGACTTCCTGCGAGAAGAAGAACTTCTTGCCGAAGCGGAAGCCGTGGCGGTCAAGCGGGTCATTGCGTATCAGATTCAGAAGGAAATGGCCGAACGACAGATTTCCAAGAGCGTGCTGGCCCGCATGATGCACACGAGCCGGCCTTCGTTGGACCGGCTGCTCGACCCCGAGAATCCCTCCGTCACGCTGCTGACATTGGAGAGCGTCGCGATAGCACTGGGCAAGAGACTGAAAGTCCAACTTTCTTGACTTTACACCTTCACTCGCTTCCAGCCGCCGCGGGTGATGCGGTAGACGAACAACGCGGCACGGACGTGAAGGTCGATCACCATCGCGTACCACGCGCCGAGCACGCCGAGGCCCCAGCCCTCGATCATCCAACTCGTGCCGGGAATTAGGATCGTGTCGAAGGCCAACCAATACGCGCCGGGGATACGCACGCCCAACAAGCCGATCAGCGAGAAGGCCAGCGGCCAGCGGGTGTCGCCGGCGCCGCGCAGCGCGCCGGAGAGGATCATGGTCAGCGCCAGCGCCGGCATCGCCACCGAGACGACCCGCAACAGCGGAGCGGCAAGCTCGGCGACCGCGGCCTGCTCGGCGCGGACGAAAAGCGGCGCGAGGACATCGGATTGCGTGAAAATGATCGCGCCCACGCCGACCATGATCCCGCCGCCGACCAGGCACGACATCCAGGCGCTGTGGTTTGCCTTGCGCGGGTTGCCTGCGCCGAGGTATTGCCCGGCCAGCGTGGCGGCGGCCGTTTGAAACGCGGCCCCGGGCAGGAACGCGAGCGATTCGACACAGATCGCCACGCCGTGGGCGGCCGCCGCCAGGTCGCCAAGCTGGTTGATCACCGAGACGAACCACAGTTGGCAGCCGATGATCGCGAGCATGTCGGCACCGCCGGGCAGGCCGGTCCGCAATAGCCGTCGGATCAGATCGGCGTCGGGCCAGAGCCACCGCCGCTGGAGCTTCAGCCCGGAACGGCCGCGCACCAGCAGCACCAGCACCAGCACCCCGCCGACGATGAAGCCGCAAAGCGTTCCGATGGCGACGCCGTCCCAGCCGAGTTCGGGCAGCGGACCAATCCCCAAGACCAACGTCCAACTAACGGTCACGTTGACCACATTGACGATAGCCATGATGATCAGCCCGGCGACCATGTCGCCGGCCCCGCGCAGGCACGCGATGCCGACGGTTTCGATCATGATCAGCGGGATGGCCGGCAGCATGTAGTGGAAGTAGGTCGTGGCCAGTTCGGCGGTCTCGCCTCGCAGTTGCAGCAACAGCACCGCCCGGTGGCCGAACATCGCACCCAGCGCAGTCACCGCGACCGCCGCCACGATGCCGACAAGGAAGGCCTGGTTGGTGAGCTTTCGGGCGAGCTTCGCGTGGCCGGCGCCGACGAATCGGGCAACCATGGCCGTCGCCCCGATCGCCACCATCGAGAACAAACCGTACATCAGCCAGAGCAGGTAGGCCATCAGCGTGATCGCCGCCTGGTGCGACGTGTCCAGGTAGTGGCCGACCAGCACCCGGTCGGAGAACCAGACGAGGATGCCCAATAGTTGCTCTAATAGGACCGGCATTGCCAGCCGGAGCATCGGCCGCATCGTTCCAGGCGTTTCGGTCAGCGGGACGGACAAGGAGGCAAACCTGGTTGACGGTGTCGAGTGCGACCAGCGAGCAGTGGGAACGTGCCAACTGGGGAAACACGTAGTATCGAGACAGCGCGAGGGCGAGGCAAGGCCCAGGATGGAGCACCAGCCTGTGGCTGGGCCAAGGCGTCGCGCAAGCTTCCGACCCGTGGCTGGGCAACACAGGCAAGATGGCTGTGCTGAACAATTGGCCCATGAATGACTCGCAAAAGGGGGACAGACACCTCTTGCTGACTCTATCGCCCGTGCCGGCAAGACGCTAAAATCAGGGTTTTGCGAGCCGGCAAAGAAAATGAGGGCCCTTGCTCGCCGGTACAAGGACCCTCACTTAGGCTGCCCGAACTCGGCTTGCGCTTCGTCCGGAGACCCACAGCCGTTATAAGGACTATCGGGATGATGTACGGACGGACTTTAGAGTCGAAGCCCAACAGATGAAACCAACGGCAAAACTTGCCCTGGAAGACGGGACCGTGTTCGCCGCAACGGCCTTCGGCGCATGCGGCGAAGTCAACGGCGAAGTCTGCTTCAACACGTCGATGACCGGGTATCAGGAAATCCTGACCGATCCGAGCTATCGCGGGCAGATCGTCACCATGACCTACCCCGAGATAGGCAACTATGGCGTCAACACCGAGGACGTGGAAAGCCGCAAGCCGCATCTGGCCGGGTTTGTGGTTCGCCGGTACAGCCGCCGTGCGAGTAACTTCCGCGCCGAAGGCGAACTGGACGATTATCTCAAGCGCCACGGCATCGTCGGCATCGCGGGGATCGACACCCGCGCGCTGGTCCGGCGGATCCGCATTCACGGAGCGATGACAGGGGTCCTCTCAACCGAAGACGTCGACGATGCGAGCCTGGTCGCTAAGGCGAAGGCCAGCCCGGGGCTGGTCGGCCGCGACCTGGTCTGCGAGGTCGTTCCCGAGAAGTCCATCGAGTGGGACGAGCCGCTTAGCCCCTGGGTGAAGTTGCGAGGGTCGCCGTCGCAGCCGCCTTCCCCAAGGACGTTGTCGGAAAACGCGCCGCACGTGGTGGCGTTGGATTTCGGGTTGAAGTGGAACATCGCCCGGCACATGTTCGACATGGGCTGCCGCGTGACGATCCTGCCGGGCACGGCCACGGCCGACGACGTGCTCGCGCTGAACGCAGACGGCGTGTTCCTCTCGAATGGCCCCGGCGATCCCGAGCCGGTCGGCTACGCCCAGGAAACCATCCGCCGCCTGTTGGGCAAAAAACCGATCTTCGGCATCTGCCTGGGGCACCAATTGCTTTCGCTGGCCTGCGGCGCGAAGACCTACAAACTGAAGTTCGGCCACCGCGGAGCGAATCAGCCGGTGATGAACTACGCAACCGGCCGGGTGGAAATCACCACGCAAAACCACGGATTCGCCGTCGACGCGAAGACCCTGCCCGACGAACTGGAAGTGACGCACCTGAACCTCAACGACGACACGGTCGAAGGCGTCCGACACACCAAGCACCCAGCCTTCAGCGTCCAGTATCACCCCGAGGCTTCGGCCGGCCCGCACGACAGCAACTACCTGTTCGGGCAGTTCCGGGAGATGCTCGGCTAATCCGGGGAACCAAATCTCCGCCGGGTTCGTCTAACATGATGAACCCACTCACCGCTTCAAGGAGATCTTCCCGTGAAACCCGCTCATTTTCTCTGTGGCGCCTTGCTGGCGCTGGTCATGTGTCCGCTGGCTCTGGCTAAATCGGAGGGGTTGATTACCGAAGGCCGGCTCGACGCCATCGGCCCCGACGGCAAGGCCCTGGGCGCCTGCCCGCTGAAACACACCGACGTGAAGGTCGACATCGCCGGCTTTCTCGCCCGGGTGAGCGTCCGGCAGCAGTTCCACAACCCGTTTGAAGACAAAATCGAGGCCGTCTACGTCTTCCCGCTCTCTCAGGACGCCGCCGTCGACCGGATGACCATGAAAGTCGGCGATCGAATCATCAAGGGCGAGATCAAGGAGCGGGGCGAGGCCCGCAGGATCTACGAACGGGCGAAATCCGAGGGCAAAGTCGCCAGCCTGCTCGACCAACAGCGGCCCAACATCTTCACCCAGTCGGTGGCCAACATCGAGCCGGGCGAACAGGTCGAAATCGAAATCTCCTACAGCGAGACGCTCGATTGGCGCCAAGGCGAGTATTCGTTCGACTTCCCGATGGTCGTCGGCCCGCGCTACATCCCTGGCGGTGGCAGCGCACCGGCGCCAATGACCAGCGGCCGACCGACGCCGCAAGTCCCCGACGCCCACAAAATCACCCCGCCGGTAACGCCCGAAGGCACCCGCGCCGGGCACGATATCTCGATTACCGTCAACCTCGACGCCGGGCTGCCGCTGCGGCGGATCGACTCGAAGCAGCACGCCGTGCTGGTCGACTATCCCAAATGCAATAAGTCCCGCGCCGTCGTCAAGCTGAAGCAGGCCAAGACGATCCCCAACAAGGACTTCGTGCTGGTCTATCAAACCGCCAGCGACGAGATCGAAGACACGATACTCGCGCACACCGACCAGCGCGGCAAGTTCTTCACGATGGTGTTGCAGCCGCCCAAACGCGTGCGGAAGCAACTCATCGTGCCCAAAGAGCTGGTCTTCGTGATCGACAAGAGCGGCTCGATGAGCGGATTCCCCATCGACACGGCCAAAGAGGCCATGCGGCTGTGCATCGAGGGCCTGCATCCCAACGACACTTTCAACCTGATGACGTTCGCCGGCGGCGTGGGATTCTGCTTCCCCAAGCCGGTATCCAATACGGATGAGAATCGAAAGAAGGCCCGGGCGTATCTCCAAAGCCTCCAGGGCAGCGGCGGCACTGAAATGATGAAGGCGATCCACGCCTGCCTCGCCGGACAGGACGACCCCGAGCGCGTGCGCGTCGTCTGCTTCATGACCGACGGCTACGTGGGCAACGACATGGCCATCATCGACGCGGTGAAGAGGAATGCCGGCGTGGCGCGGGTGTTCTCGTTCGGCATCGGCCGAAGCGTGAACCGCTACCTGCTCGACGGCGTCGCCCGGGCCGGTCGCGGCGAGGTGCACTTCATCCTCGACCAGCGCCAGGCCACCGGCGCGGCCGAGCGGTTCTATGAGCGCGTACGAACCCCCGTGCTGACCGACGTGAAAATCGACTGGGGTGATCTCGAAGTGACCGAGG
>JAUWWA010000130.1 GCA_030617125.1 Pirellulales bacterium
CGACGTGCTCGGCCAACCGCATCCGATCCACGAAGCTCAGCTTGCACTTCTGGTTGTCCACGCGGAGGACCACTTCCATGGGCACCAGCGGGCCGATGTGGTGTTCCAGCCAACCGTAGTGGTCGATAATCTCGGCGTCGGACGAGAAGAGCTTCATCAACTTAACCGAGGTCTTGATCCGCGCCACCCCGAATGCGAAGAAGACCATGACCAGTAGACAACTCGCCGACACTAGGGCATGGCGCCGGATCACCATTCCACCAACCGTTCGCCACAATCGCAGAATGCGCGTGTCGGCGGCGGGCGTATTGCGTTGCTGGGTGTCTTGCTCGGCGCATAACAATCGCGAGGGCCAGAAATGCAGGCAAGCGGGCAGGAACAGGAAAACCCAGAACAGCGTCGCCAGCACGCCAAACGCTGAGTACGTGCCGAACTTGGCGATCGGGATCACGTGGCTCATCATTAGTGATCCCAACCCCAGCGCGGTCGTTACCGCCGCGATGGTGCACGGCTTCCAACCGAGCACCAACCCGTGTTCGATCGCTCCGCTCAGCCCGTTCTGACGGATCGAATCGTGGTAGTAGTTGACGATATGGATCGAGGCGGAGATGGCCAGGACAAAAACCAGCGACGGCATCGTCAGCAAGACGGCGTCGCAGGTCTCACCGCTGAAGAACACGGCCGCCATGCCGGTGCCGGTGGCGAGGATCGCCGTGAAAAAGACCAACACCGTCAGCCGCAGACTCCGGAAACAGAGCCACGAGATCCCCAGCCCGACCACCAGCGACAAGCCGGCCAGACGAAACAGCGTCCGTTCGCCTTCGACGTCGATGGCTACGTTGTCGACCGGGGGGCCGCCCAGCTTGATCCCTTCCTTGGGCTTGCGCCCGAAGACCAACTCCCCAAAGAACGTCGCCGCGTTGTCGACCCCGCGAGTGAAGAGATTGCCCTCGGGCGCCTTTTTCGGCGGCTCGATGTCGCACTCCCGGGCAAGCTCGCGAATCTTTTCGAGCATCGGCCGGAGATTCTTGCCCTTCGCCTCCTTGGTCAGCGTGACCACCAGGCACGTCTTGTAGCCGTCCTTGCCGATCAGCGTACCTTCCAACCGGCCGAGGACCTCTTCTTCGGTCAGTTCCGGGTAGCGGGTTTGCAACTCCTCCATCAGGCTGCGGCCGGTGTACACGCTCTTGAAGTATCGCGGCTCAGCCTGAGGATGTTGCACGCTTTTCAGCGTCGCGGGCGCCTCTGGCCCTTCTCCCTCCTGTGTTCCTTCTGGCTTTGCCGGGGGCACCAGCTTTCGGGCGAGAAGCCCCAAACGATCGTCGTCCAGCGTGCACCCTTCCCAACTAGCCAGCACGAATTGCTCGTGAGGGAAGTGCTCTTGGAACCAACGATGGACCGCCGTCTCCTGGAAGTCGTTCGGCAGCCAGTCCCGCACGTCGTTGCGGTTGCTGCGGACCGTCCGCACCGAGCCCATCCAGAGGAAAGGCATCAAGAAGACGGCGATCAGCATGATCGCGAAGCTTCGGCGAGCAAAGAAGGGCTGGTTCATGTACGTACCAGCTTATCCACCAATGGCTTTGGCGTCTATGCCGACATGCGCCATTTCTCGCGCAATTTTCTTGACGCAGGTGTTGCGATTACCCTATTTTCGCCAATTTCCTACCATGTAAGCTCGAGATCGAGCGTCAGCCCGTGCGAGTAGATGTGGCCATTCTTATTGATTCGGCCATCGGGCGGATCGATTTGGAAAGTGAGTTGCTCGGGCGCTAGGGCCAGCCCGGTTACCCACATGAAGTCATATGCGCCGTGCAGCACCATGTTGGGGCGGATTCTGTAGCTGCCTGCAACACCGATCTCGAACAACAGCGAGACGGCGTCTTTCTGGCCCACGAGGCTGATGTCCAACGGGGTCGTGGCCATCGGATCGTCGGTGGCGTCGGTCACGATGGTGCTAAACTGGTCGCTGAAGTTGACGAACAGCCCCGCCTTGCTTCGGAATCCCCACTGCCACTTGCATTGCCGGCGCATGTAGTCGCCGCCGAACTGCAATCCGAACAGGTCGTTGTGCGTGCGGATGTTGTAGTCGCCCGATACACTGTTCACTGCGCCGTTATCGTCGACTTGGCCGCGGCTGCCGAAGGTGAACGCTTCGCGGATCGAGAAAGTGCGAAAGCCAAACAGGTACGACGTGTACTCACCCGGCTGACATTCCCGGCGCCACCTGCCATTGGAGTGAAGTACCATGCGGTCTCTCCGGCCACGGGGACGCAGGCGGACGTTGAGTTCATAGTTATTAACGCGAGACTGGTACCAGATGGAGTGCTCGTCGGCGCGGTTGAACCCTCCGACCGTCGCGAACGCCCCATTATCCGAGTCAAAAGGAGTGAACAGGTTGCCGGTGATAACGCCGTTGCCGAAGTCGAGAATGGAGCCGTTAATGGTTCGCCCCTCCGTCCAGGTATTCATACCCCAGTAGGTGAATTCCACGAAGTGGTCGCGGTTTTCCGCGTCGCGGCCGAGATAGTGCCCGACCGTGGCGAGGTACCCGGCCGCCGTGTCGAAGCCGATCGTTCGTGTAGTCATCGCCGTGGAAAACGTGCCGGCGGCGCTGTCGAACCTTCGGCTTGTCACTTCGAATCGCGGCTTGCTGCGCGTCAGAATGCGGACGCCCTGCTCTACGTACCAGTCGTCCGGGCAACAGCTTCCACGGCCGCAGACGGCACAGCAAGGGCCAAGTGCACACGCGTCACACGTCCCGCCGTCCAGGCAAACCGCTCCTCCGCACGACTCGCACGCCCTGGTCTCCATAGCGGTTGGCTGCGGCGGAACGGCCTGCTGCGGAACCGGCTGTGGCGAGACGGGCGGCGGAGATATAGGCTGGGGTGAGAGACTCGGCGTGGGGAACGCCAGTATGTCCGGTTGGCCCGGCGCGAGGAATTGGCCCTGAGTGCCATACTGTGCGACGGCCTGAGAGCCGGCCAGCAGACTGACCCATACCAAACCTATCAGCGTTGCCTGTTGAGGTTTCTTCACTAAACCGTCCTCTCTTCTCTCGCCGCTTGGCGGCATCGCCGGGTCGACACCGGGAGCGGGACGCAGAAGTTCACAACTGCCTAATCGGCCAAAGCTGGCCCGCAGAATAGAAATAACCGTTAAAATTTCAAGAGAATGTGTAGATCGCTTGATCGCTAAACATGCCGAACATACCCCAGCACTACACTAATTGCATATATTTCCTACATTTCTCAGTTTGCCACTCCCGGGCCAAGGTGGCAATGAATTGCCACCCCCTGAACAATTCACCGCCCACCGCCTACCGCCGACTATTCTACCGTCTACCGCCCATCGCCCGCTGCCATCGAAGCTGCCAGGGCTTTCCCTTCGCCGACCGGCGCGCATAATATACGGCGTGTCCGGAAGCACGGTGTACCGGCAGACTCCCGATTGAACCCGAATATCCACGTCATACCCATGGCAGCTCCCCTGGAATCGCTCCTGGCCACTGGCACGAAGCTCTGGCTCGACTCGATCGATCTCGATCTGGTTCGCGCGAATCGGGCGATCGGCGCGACCGGCGCCACGTCTAACCCGATTATCGTCGCCGACCTGCTGGCTAGCGGCCGGTTCGACGACCGGATCGAAGAACTCGTGCGTCAAGGTGTCGATGACGACGGGATCGCCTGGCAGATGGTCGACCTGTTGGTCCACGATGCCCAGGACATCTTTCTTCCGGTCTGGGAAGAAACCGGTGGCAACGACGGCTACGTCAGCTTCGAGGTGGATCCGCTGCTGGAGGATCCGGAGGCGGATGTTGCGCACGAAGATCGGGTATCGCAGTACGTGGCCTTGGGTCGACAGTGGTCCGTCGGGCAGCAGAACCGAATGATCAAGGTACCCGCTACGCCGGCAGGACTCGACGCCTTGGAAGACCTGGTGGCCGCCGGCGTGACGGTCAACACGACGCTGGTTTTCTCCGCCCGGCAGTACCGTGCCGCCCGGGAGGCCGTCTGGCGCGGTGCGCGGCGGCGCAAGAGGCTTGACGACTTCAAGAGTGTCTATAGCATTTTCGTCTCGCGGCAGGACGTCTACACTGAGAAGGCTGTGCCGGAGTTGTCGGCCGCCGCACAGGGGATGGTCGGAATCCTGAACGCGAAGCGTATTTGGGCCGAGAACCGGCAGTTCTGGGCTGAACGACCCACGCCGCTCGATCAGGAAATCGTGTTTGCCAGCACGGGCACGAAGAAGCCGGACGATCCGCCGTGGAAGTATGTCGAGGCATTTGCCGGCAGCGACATCCAAACCAACCCGCCAGCCACCAATGATGCCGTGGCCGCCAGCGGCCTCACCTTTACGCGGCAGGTCGACCGGCTGCCGCCCGCAGAGGTGGTTGCCGAAATCGACCGGCTCCTGGATATGGAGAAGCTCGAGACGACGTTGATGTCGGAAGGGATCGAGAAATTCGCCAAGCCGCAGAAGGCGTTGCTGGCCTTGGTGGCCGAGAAGCGGCTGGCGGTCACGCACCACCCAATCGAAACGTAGCGATCATGCCCCTCGACGCCTATGACTCTTGCCCGTGCGGCTCCGGGAAGAAAATCAAGTTCTGCTGCAACGATCTGCTCGGCGAGTTGCAGAAGATCGAGCGGATGGTCGAGGGCGAACAGTATCTCGGCTGTCTGCAACACATCGAGCGGCTCCAGCGGAAGCATCCGGATCGGGCGTGCCTGATGGCGATCAAGGGGATGTTGCTCCGCGCGACCGGCCAGATGGAAGCCGCGGCGGCCAATGCGGCCGCGTTTGTCGAGAAGCATCCCGAAAACGCCACCGCCCTGGCCGAGTCGGCAATCATAACCGCCGCTGCCGCTGCCGATCCTCGTGATGCGATGGCGATGCTACAGCGTGCGCTGGCCGTCGCGGATGGGAACATCGACAGCCGTTTGTACGAGGCCATCGGCATTGTGGCCGCTGCTCTGGCGCATGCCGGCGAGTGGCTGGCCGGCCGCGCGCTCATGCAACTGCTTGTGTTGACCGATCCGGGCGATTCGCGCGCGATGGCGCTGCTTTCCGGCATGAACCGTTCGCGGGAAGTACCGTTGTTGCTGAAGGATGGCCTGCCGCTGGCGCCCTGCCCAGATGATGCGCCATGGAAGGATCGTTTTGAAGAGGCATTGGCCCCGGCCGGAAAGGGCAACTGGCAGGCGGCTGCCGAACGGTTCGCGACGCTGGCCGAAGAGCAGCCCGACGCGCCCGCGATTTGGCGCAACCTGGCGACGCTTCGCGGCTGGCTGGCCGATACGTCCGGCTGCGTCGACGCGCTGCGAAAATACGCGGCGCTGACGGTCCCGCTGGAAGATGCCGTCGAGGCGTCAGCGACGGCGATGATCTTGTCGGACGATCCGCTGGGCGACCTCCAAGACACCTTCAGCCTGCAATGGGAAGTAGGCGACATGGAGGAATTTCAGGCGGGTTTGACACTGGACGCTCGGGCGATGCCCCTTCGCGTCGGGCCGGCTGTTTCCGAAGACGACGACCAGCCGCGGCCTAAGGGAATCTACGTGCTGTTCGATCGCCCGATGCCCGAGGTGGCCGAGGACATCACACTTCGCGACGCGCCCCGTTTTCTCGGTCGCATGATGCTCTTCGGCCGCCAAACGGATCGGGAGGCCCGGCTGGAGCTTGTCGATCTGTCGGCCGACGATCTGGCGTCGACGAAGGCCCTGCTTCGGGAGATAGCCGGCAGGACCCTGGACGCCGAGCCCGAGGAAGTGGTCGAGGGGAAGGCATCGGCCAGCCATGAACTGCTTCAAAGCAGGATGGCTCCGCCTGTCGACGCCTCGCAAGAACACCGCGACGCGCTGGCGGCCGAGTACCGGCGCGACGCGCTCTTGAAACGGTGGCCGGAGTTGAAGCTGGGGCTGTTCGACGGCAAATCGCCACGCGAAGCCGCCAGGCAGGAAGACCGCCG
>JAUWWA010000404.1 GCA_030617125.1 Pirellulales bacterium
GAAAATTGAGAATTACAAACTGCAGATTGATTTCCCAATGCTGGGCAATTTTCAATTTTCAATTCTCGATTTGCTTTTGCAGCGCGGCGTCCTTGGCGCCCACCTTCTCGGTGAGTGAGTGCTTGAATGTAGTGAGCTTGTCCTGAAGTTCCGTGTCGGCCAGGGCCAGGATTTCGACGGCGAGCAATCCGGCGTTTCGCGCGCCGCCGACGCCGACGCCGACGGTGGCCACGGGTACGTCGCCAGGCATCTGCACGGTCGACAACAGCGAGTCCAGCCCGCCTTGCAGATCGGTTGGCACCGGGATGCCGATCACCGGCAAAGTGGTGTGCGAGGCAACGACGCCGGCCAGATGGGCCGCGCCGCCGGCTGCCGCGATAAGCACCTTCAGCCCGCGGGCCGCGGCCATGGCGGCATACTGTCGGACGACTTCAGGCGTGCGATGGGCGCTCATCACCCGGGCCTCGTACGCGACGCCGAACTCTTCCAACGCGGCGGCAACCGCGCCGATCTTTGGCCAGTCGCTGTCGCTGCCCATTACGATGCCCACCAGCGGTGCATTCCTCTCCGGCATAGTCGGGTCCCTTTCCAGCGGGAAATTCAGCCCTAACACTCAAACCGCTGGTTGTACGGCATATTGAAGGTTTCGGCAACCGCCCGGCTAGTGATTTCACCCTCATGCGTATTGACGGCCCGGGCGATCGGCGGGGTGCTCTCGGCTGCGGCGACCAAGCCCCGATTGGCGATCTTAAGCACCCACGGCAGTGTAACGTTGCACAAGGCGAAGGTGCTGGTCCGGCCGACCGCGCCCGGCATGTTCGTCACACAGTAGTGGACCACCTCGTCGACGACGTAGGTGGGATCGCTGTGGGTGGTGGGCCGGCTTGTGGCCACGCAGCCGCCCTGGTCGATCGCCACGTCGATGATCACGCTGCCGGGCTGCATCAGCCGCAGGTCGTCCGGCTCGATAAGCTGAGGAGCCTTCGCGCCGGGCACCAACACCGCCCCGATCACCAGGTCCGCCCGACGGATCTGCTCGCGAATCGTGTGCCGGTCGCTGAAGAGCACGGTGACGTTGGCCGGCATGATGTCGTCGAGGTATCGCAGCCGGTCCATGTTGATGTCGAGCAACCCGATATGGGCGCCGAATCCGGCGGCGACCTTCGCGGCGTTTGCCCCGACCACGCCGCCACCGAGGATGGTGATGGTTGCCGGCTCCACACCCGGCACGCCGCCCAACAGGATGCCGCGTCCCATTTGCGGGCGTTCGAGGTACTTCGCCCCTTCCTGGACGCTCATCCGTCCGGCGACTTCGCTCATCGGGATCAGAAGTGGCAGGTGGCCGCGGCCATCGCCAAGCGTTTCGTAGGCCACGGCGATGCATCCGGTTCCGAGCACGTCCTGGGTGAGTTGCCGATCGGCGGCGAAGTGGAAGTAGCAGAAGACGATCTGCCCCTTTCGCAGCAGGGGCAACTCGGCCGGCTGCGGTTCCTTGACTTTGACGATCATCTCGGCCCGGGCGTAGATTTCCTCCGCCGAGGCGACCATTTCGGCGCCGTGGCGCAGATAGTCGTGGTCGGGCAGTCCGGAGCCCAGCCCGGCCCCGGTTTGGACCAGGACCTGGTGCTTCGCGCGGGTCAATTCCTCGGCCCCGACCGGCAACAGCCCGACACGGTACTCGTCCTTCTTCAGTTCCTTGGGTATGCCGATGATCATAGTTGTTCCTTATTCGTTTCCGACTAGTTGTACGTCGATTTCATCGCGTTCATCGCTGCTTTCGCGCCGGCGGAGGTAGAGCTTGATGGGCACCTCGCCGAAATCGAGTTGATCGCGGAACACACCCAGCAGATAACGTTGGTACTGGGCCGAGATCGCCCGCGGATTGTTGCAAAACAGCACGATCGTCGGCGGCCGCGTGCCGACCTGGGTGGCGTAGTAGATTTTCGGTCGGCGATTGCGATACAGGGGCGGTGGGCTGTGCTTCAGCGCCGCGCGCACCAGCTTATTCAGCCTCGCCGTGGCCACTCGCGTGCCGGCCTGCTTGAAGAGCATCTGCGCGTGGTTGACCATCGCCTTGACGTTCTTGCCGGTCTTGCCCGTGATAAACGCGATCGGCACATACCACATCGTGCGGAAGGTATCGCGCAGATAGACGACCCATTTCTCGGTCGGCATGCCGTCGACCATGAGGTCCCACTTGTTGGCCACAAAGATGCAGGGCTTATACGCCTGAGCGATGTAATCGCACAGTTGCTTGTCGACCTTGCCGATCCGCTGGCTAACGTCGAAGAACAGCAGCACGACGTCGGCCCGGCGGATGCTCCGCTGCGCGCGGTGCGTGCTGTAGAAATCCACGTCGGTCGCGATGCTCTTGCCGCGGCGCGCGCCGGCGGTGTCGATGGCCACAAAGGGCAGCCCGTCGAGTTCAAACCGAACGTCGACGCTGTCGCGGGTTGTGCCGGGGACCTCGCTGGTGATCATCCGCTCGGCCTTGGCCAGCGTGTTCACGAGCGTGCTCTTGCCGGTATTCCGACGGCCGACGATCGCCACCCTCATCACGACGTCGCGTGTCGGCTGGTCCGCCTCTGAGACCTCCGGCAGACGTTGGGCAATGGCGCTGATCAACTCGGCCTTGCCGTGGTTCTGCTTCGCGCTAACCGCGATCACCTTCCGGCCGAGGCGATAGAACTCGGCGGCCTGTGAATCGAGTTCCGCCGTGTCGGTCTTGTTGGCCACGCACAAGATCGGCGAGGAAACGTAGCGTAACCGCTTGGCCACGTCCTGATCGAGCGGCATGGGCCCGTCGCGAGTGTCGACCACGAACAGGATCACGTCGGCCGAATCGATCGCCACCTCGATCTGCGCTTCGATGTGCTCGGCCAGGTTGTCGGAATCCTCGATCCCCATCCCGCCGGTGTCGACCA
>JAUWWA010000073.1 GCA_030617125.1 Pirellulales bacterium
CGCCAAGCTGATTTTGAGGCTTCTTCGCGGGCATAACAGCCCGGACGGAACCCCCGCATGGCTGCGATGCTGCGATGTGCAGCACCATTCAGCCCCGTGTCACGCGAACGGTGTCCGCTCGTTGACAGTTCCCCCCCGCCCAATGAGAGGAGATAGGTTGAGGTTCTTCAAGGTTTTTCCGCTTTGTTCTTGGGGATTTCGCATGGCTGAGAAGGCATGGAGTGGTGTGTTCGATGAGGCGACGGATCGCCGGGTGGAGGAGTTCACCCAGAGCGTGAGCTTCGACCGCCGGCTCTATGCGCATGATATCCGCGCGTCGATCGCCCATGCCCAAATGCTCGCCAAAGTCGGGCTCATCTCCCAGGACGAGTGCCGACAGATCGAGCGGGCCCTGGAGGAAATCCGCCTGGAAATTGAACAAGACAAGTTCCCCTTCCGCAGTGAGTTAGAGGATATCCACATGCACGTCGAGCGGGCGCTGATCGAGCGGATCGGCGACGTCGGGCGAAAACTCCACACCGCCCGCAGCCGAAACGACCAGGTCGCCACCGACATGCGGCTCTGGGTCCGGGAAGCGATAGACCGAATCGATCAGCGGCTGATCGACTTGCAGCGTGCATTCGTGGGCCGCTGCCAGGGCGATGCCGGGGTGATCCTGCCGGGCTACACGCACCTGCGTCGGGCGCAGCCGGTGCTGGCCGCCCACTGTTGGCTGGCGTACTGCGAGAAGTTCCAGCGCGACCGCGAGCGGCTGGCTGATTGTCGCCGCCGGGCGAACGTGTCGAGCCTGGGCGCCGCCGCGCTGGTCGGGACGAGTCTGCCGATCGACCGCGAGGACGTCGCTAAGCGGCTGGGTTTCGACGGTGTTGCGGCCAACAGTCTCGACGTATCGAGCGATCGTGATTTCATCATCGAGTTTGCGTTCGTGCTCGCGCTAGTCGCCGAGCACCTGAGCACCTGGGCCGAGGAGTGGATCCTCTGGTCGACGATCGAGTTCAACGTCATCAAGCTTCCCGAAGCGTTTTGCACCGGCTCGTCGATCATGCCGCAGAAAATCAACCCGGACGTGCTGGAGTTGATCCGCGGAAAGACGGCCCGAGTGGTCGGCAACCTGCAAACGCTGCTGGTGCTCGTCAAGGGCTTGCCGCCGGCGTACAACCGCGACCTTCAGGAAGACAAGCAGCCGCTGTTCGACTCGTTCGACACGGTGGCCGCGTCGCTCGAACTGGCCGCACCGCTGGTGGCCGGCATTGAGTTGAATCGCGAGGGGATTGCCGAACGGCTCGACCGGGGCCATCTCGACGCGACAACGCTGATGGAATACCTGATCGGCCGCGGCATTCCGCAACGAACTGCTCACGGCCTGGTCGGCCGGCTTGTGCGCAAGGCGCTCGATCGCGGCGTGCGGCTGGCGGACTTGGCAATCGAGGATTTCAAGGAAGCACACGCCGACTTGGACGAAGGTGTTTACGACGTCCTTGGCGTGGAAAATGCCGTTGCCGCCATGACCAGTTACGCTTCCACCGGACCGGAACAAGTGAAGCAACAAGTGGAGTGTTGGAAAGAACGTCTAATCGCGGTCGGCGAGAATGTTTAGCGGTCGCCGCCACGGCGGCGAAGGAGACCTACAACCAAGAGACCCACCATGAACACCCGATTCCGAACGACATTCTGGTTGTGGACCGCAGTCGTGGCAGCGCTGATCGGTACAAGGGCTTGGGCCCAGCCGCCCAGTTCGGACGACGTCCTGGAGCCGGAAAGCCCGGCCGTGCTGGCGATCTTGGAGACGAACCCGAGCACGCCGGCGGAGTATGCCCGGGCGGCGTCGATCCTGGCCGGCCTGCAAAGGCCGAAGTTGGCCAAGGACTTTCTTCGCCGGCTTATCGCTGCTAAACTCACGCAACCGCAGTTCGTCCGCCTGGCCGAGCAGTGCGACATGTCGATGTTCACCGGCATGGCCTCGCGCAAGGAGTTGCTGCCCGAAGGAAAACAAGTCGCCGACGCCATCCTTCGCGCGGTCAACCGGAAGCTGCAAGATCCCGAGCGGATCGCCAGACTGATCGAGCAGCTTGGCGACCCGTCGATCAACGTGCGGGCCGCGGCGCTCGGCGACCTGGGGAAAGCGGGTGCGGCGGCCGTTGGGCCGCTGGCGGCCGTGTTGGCCAATCCGGCCCGATCGGCCGAGCACCCCAACGTGCGAGCCGTCCTGGTGCGCATGGGCTCGCAGGCGGTCGGGCCGCTGCTGGCGATTCTCGACGAGGCCGATCCTCCATTGACGATCCAGGCAATCCTGATGCTGCGAGAGATGAAGGCTCGCGACGTCTCGATTTACCTTCTGAAACCGTACGCGTCGGCGGCAAGCGACCCGAGAGTGCGTGCCGCCGCCGGCGCCGCACTGACGCGGCTGGTCGGCCGGGCGCCGACGCAGCGCGAAGCGGCCCGGTTGTTAGCCGATCGCGCCAAAGACTACTTCGACCGTCGACGACCCGTCGACGGCGTGGTCGACGGCATGGTCGACGGCAACGTGGAGACGTGGAGTTGGGATGCGGGCAAGCATCAATGCACCTCAAAGAGTGTCTCGGCAGCCCGTGCGGCGCGGACGCTGGCCGCCCGACTGGCCCGCGAAGCCCACGCCCTCGACCCGGATGACCCGCCAACGCGGCTCCTCTACCTGACGACCCTGTTGGAAGCGGCCGTCTACGAAAACGGGCTGGGCAAACCGTTGAAGCAAGACAAGGGCACGCCGCTTGCCGAAGCTGCCGCGCGGGGCATCGCCGTGATCGAGGAGGTGTTGGAACACGCCATGGCCGGCGGCCACCCCGCGGCGGCCACCGCGGCCGCGCATATTCTCGGCGAAATCGGGACGGCCGAAGCGTTGCTCCATCGCGGAGCACGGCCGACGCCGTTGGTTCGGGCCGCCCGGCATGCCGACCGGCGGTTACGCATCGCGGCGCTGGAGGCGATCGTACGGCTACAGCCGGCGGGCCGGTTCCCCGGTTCGAGCTATGTGTCGCAGTCGTTGGGATTCTTTGCGGCATCCGGCGGCACGCGGAAGGCTTTGGTGGCCGGACCGATCACCAAAGTCTCGCACAAATTGGCTGGCATGTTAGCCGGCATGGGATATGCAGTGGATACGGCGACCACCGGCCGCACAGTGCTCCGTCTGGCAACCAGTTCGGCGGACTACGAACTCGCATTGATCGACGTCGCCATCGACCGCTCGCCGGCCAGCCTGCTGTTGCAGCAATTACATCACGACTACCGCAGCGCGGATCTGCGCGTGGGGCTGATCGCGAGAAGTGGTTACCTGGATCGCGCCCAGCGGATTGCCGATGGCGACCCACTGACGATGGCCTTCTCGCGACCGTACGACACCGAGTCGGCGGCCTGGCAGCTTGAGCGGTTGGCCACGTTGGCGCCCGATCAGTTTGTCGACCATGCCGAGCGCCAGCGTCAGGCAGGCGAGGCGCTGGGGCACCTGGCCAACCTGAGTGAATCGTCGGGCGAGGTGTACGACGTGTTTCGTCTGCAAGAGCCGATCCTGACGGCCCTGTACGCACCCAAGCTGAGCACCAAGGCGACCGCCGTGGTGGGGAACATCGCCACGCCGGAAAGTCAGCGGGCGCTGGTCGAGTTGTCCAGCCGCTTCACCCAGCCGCTCGAGGCGCGCACGGCCGCCGTCGAGGCGCTTCGGCGCAACATCGAGAAGAGCGGCATCCTGCTCGACAGCTCCGAGATCGTTCGCCAGTATGACCGCTACAATCAGAGCAAAAACCTGGACGCTTCGACCCAGCGGATCCTGGGACTGATCCTCGATTGCATCGAGGCACCCACGCAGGCCGTCAAAAGGAGTGGGCGGTAGACAGTGGATCGTGGGCAGTGGGTAGTGGATCGTGGACAGTGGGTAGTTCGACAACAACAGAAAAGGAGTTGGGTGTCTACTATGAAAATGATTCCGCACATGTTGATGGTTATTTTGTGCGCGTCCGTCGTTTCGGCGGCGCCTGAAAAGGCCGACCTCGTTATCTGGGACAACCAGCCCGCCGCCAAGTGGGACGTGGCTTACCCGGTGGGGAACGGCCGCTTAGGCGCCATGCCCTTCGGGAACTACCCCACCGAGAAGATTCTCATTAACGAGGAAACGATCTGGGCCAAACGCGGCGGTTTCGGCATGCCGAAAGACAGCCACAAGCATCTCAAGAAAGTCAGAGAACTCGAAGCCGCCGGGGGTTTCAGAGGGGCCGATGCGTATTTCCAAAAACACCTTCAGAATGGAATGAACCCCTGTAGTTACCAGCTCCTCGGTTGGCTGCACCTGGAGTACCAGGACACCACTTCTGTGAAACAGATCCACAGAGAACTGGACCTGAAAACCAGTATTGCGAAGAACGTCTACCTGCTTGACGATGGGACAGAAATCACCCAAAAGGTCTTCGCCAGCGCTCCGGATGATGTGGTCGTGGTGATGATCTCGGCTAACAGGGAAATCAGCGTCAAGGTATCCCTCGACAAGGGTAACATCGAAAATGGCGACATCGTCAAGACAGGCGCCGGTTCTGGAAAGGATGCCACCCGGTACGTCGGGCGCGTCCGCACGTTTCCCACCAACAAGACCGGGCCAGTTGGCGGCGCTCTGGAAATCAAGGGCTGCAAGGAAATGGCGGTTTACCTGTCCGCGACAACGGATTTCGACCGGAAGAACAGCCAGGCGATGCTGCCGGACGGCTGGCAGGCCAAAGCAATTCGCGACCTGGATCATCTTAAGGAAAAATCTCCGGACGATGTCGAAAATGCGGCGGTCCAGGACCATCAGCTGTACATGGGGCGGCTGGATGTCGACTTCGGGCAGTCAGCGGAAGACGTGCTGGTTCTGCCGACCAGAGATCGCCTGAACCGGATCAAGGAGGGAAAGACCGACGACCCTGATCTGATCGAAACTTATTTCCAGTTCGGGCGGTACCTGCTGATCGCCTCTTCCAGGCCCGGTTGTTTCCCGGCAAACCTGCAGGGAGTGTGGAACCCGCACATGTCTGCGCCATGGGGTTCCGACTATCACCTGAACATCAACATCCAGATGAATTACTGGCCCGTGGAAACGACGAACCTGCCCGAAACGCACCACCCCTTGTTCGATCTGATTCGCTTTTTCCAGCCGAACGGTAAGGAGATGGCTCGAAGGCTCGGAATGAAAGGCTGGTGCATGGGTCATGCAACCGACATCTGGGGCCACGCCCAAATCATGAGCCGGACTGCCTTTTGGGGCGGATCTTTCTTTGGCGGACAGAGGATGACCTTTCATATCCTCGAGCACTCCCGGTTCAACCGAGACAAAGAGTTTCTCGCGCAGAACTGGGACATCCTCACGGCGTCCGCCGAGTTCGTGGAGTCCTGGCTGATCCCCGGACCCGAGAACGGGCAACTCATGTCCCGGCCGTCCTGTTCGCCGGAGAATTCGTTCACGTACAAAAACGAGGCCGGTGAGGGCATACATGCTGCCCTTTCCGCCGGCAACACATTCGACCAGTTCATGATCCTACAGGTGCTCAATGATTATGTCGAAGCGGCGGAGGCCCTCGGGAAACAGAACGATCCGTTTGTGAAGAAGATCAAGGAAACTATACCCAAAGTGTACCGGCCCCGAATCGCCGAAGACGGTCGCTTGATGGAATGGAGATTGCCATTCATGGAAAGGGAGCCCGGCCATCGGCATATCTCGCACGTGATTGGCGCGTATCCCGGCAACCAGATCAATCTCGACGGCGACCCCGAGATGCGTGCGGCGGTGATGAAGTCCATCGAAGGACGACTCCAGCGGGGCGGCGCCGGAGCCGGCTGGAGCCGCGCCTGGACGATCGGTATGTTTGCCCGGCTTTCGGATTCCGAGCGGGCCTACGAGAACCTGATCGCTATCCTTAAGAGGTCAACTCTCGAAAACCTGTGGAACCACCCGCCGTATCAGATCGACGGCAATTTCGGCGCCACCGCGGCTGTGGCCGAAATGCTCCTGCACAGCCACAACGACGAGATCAAGCTCCTGCCCGCCCTGCCAAGTCAATGGCCCGACGGCCATGTCCGTGGCCTGCGGGCGAGGGGCGACTACACCGTGGACATCCGTTGGAAAAACGGGGAGCTGACTAGGACTTCGGTGCATGCGGGCGAGAAGGCCCCCGATGCGATCCGCGTGGTTTACAACGACCAGGCCGTGGAAATACTCATCAAAGCGGGCAGGACCATTTCCCTCTCACAAAAGGATTTCTTGAAGTAATCCTGCTTTGGCCCCCAGAAACTGGACCATTGCGGACGTTAATTTTCCCGGTTCCAAGGAATACCTTGTGTCCTACGCCCGTTGGACAGGGCAGTTTCGCCGCAAGATGCAGTAGACGCCCGGCCTTCTGAGCACAACATGTAGTGGTCTGCAACTGGCGTAGGACACAAGGAAAGAAATAGAGAGTCGAACAAAACAATTCACCTTATTGTCGCTATCGCGTCAAGAGGTGATTGTGGACGTTCTACAGCATCACTTTAGGCGTTTAGCCGGCGGGCTTGCCCGCCGGGTGGCTGGGCTTGGTTCTCCTGCAATTCCACGGCGGGCAAGCCCGCCGGCTAAACGCCGAATTGTCGTAACATAGTGTTGTGGTGCTAGCAAAGCTGATATACGGCCTGTCGTGGCTAATTTGGTAAAGTGATGGCTGTAGATATAGTGGATAGCGGGTAGTGGGTAGTGAGCGGTTCCCGTACATCCTTCCCCCAGACCTCCGATTCCCAGACTCTGATCGCTTCCCCTGAACCCTTGTCAGCCGTTCGTTCCAACCGTATGATCCGTTGAGCATGACCCGAACGTCCTCTACAACCGCCGCAGACAAGACCGGGCCGCCGATCCCCTTGCTGATCGGCTCCGCCACGGCGATGGAAGAGGTCTACCAGCTTACCCGGCAGGTCGCCCGATCCAACGCCTCGGTGTTGCTCTTGGGCGAGACGGGCACCGGCAAGGAGCTTGTGGCCAAGGCCATCCACCAACTCAGCCCACGCGGCAGCGGCCCGTTCGTCCGCGTCAACTGCGGCGCGCTGGCCGAAAACCTGCTCGAAAGCGAACTGTTCGGGCACGTCCGCGGCTCGTTTACCGGCGCCGTCGACAACCGCACCGGGCGTTTCGAGGCCGCTCACACCGGAACCGTCTTCCTCGACGAGATCAACTCCACCCCCGCCAAGCTGCAAGTCAAGCTGCTGCGCGTACTTCAGGAACACGAGTTCGAGCGGGTGGGCGACACACACACCATTTGCGTTGATACCCGGGTGATCGCCGCAAGTAACCGTGATTTGCTCGAAGAAATCGACGCCGGACGGTTCCGCGAGGAACTCTACTACCGGCTCAACGTCGTCACGATCCACGTGCCGCCGCTGCGCGAACGCCTCGAGGACATCGGCGAACTCGTCGGCCACTTCCTGAGAATCTACAACGAGCAGAACGATTGCCATGTACCGCGTGTGCAACCGGCGGCCATGGAAGCCCTGAAGCAGTATGATTGGCCGGGGAATGTGCGCGAGTTGCAAAACTACATCGAGCGGGCGGTCGTCCTGGCCACGGGCGACGAATTGACCCTCGACCTGCTGCCCGAGGTCGTCCGCGGCGAGCGGCCCCGGCGAATCGGAC
>JAUWWA010000016.1 GCA_030617125.1 Pirellulales bacterium
ACCAACGGTTTGCCCCGCCAATTCTTCGTGATGAAGCAGAACAGGCAGTGTTCCACTTTGTTCCATTTGCTCGTGCCCGGCGGAAAATGACACACGGAGAGTCTCAAATCGATCTCGTCCGCCAACTTTTGCAGGGCGACTTTCCACAGCCGCGAACGGTGGCTATTGCTGCCCCCGCCATCGGCAGTGATCAGCAGATGTCGCGCTCGTGGAAAACGCTGCGCTCCCATTTCTTCCCACCAGCGGCAGATGCTTCGCGCGGCGAACCTCGCCGTGTCGTGATCGATGCCGACATTTACCCACCCTTCATTGTGGATCATATCGTAAACGCCGTACGGAATGGCTTTGCCCAATTCTTTGTCCTTGAAGTCGTGCACCCGAACTTCTTCCGGTTCTCCTTGAGGATGCCATCCGCGTCCGCCGTTGGCAAAATCTCCTACCAACTCCTTCTTTTTCGTGTCCACGGAAATGGTCGGCTTCCGTCGCTTCTGAAAGAGCTCGACTTGTGCGTTGATGTACTCAAATTGTGCGTTGCGATCAGGGTGTTGCTTGCCTTCTCGTGTTTTTCGATTGGCCTGCAGGCTATATCCCGCCTGATGCAACAAGGAAGCCACCGTTCGCGGCCCCACGGAATGTTTCTGTCGGTGCAGTTCCTCGGACAGTTTGTAGGTGCTCTTGCACGTCCAACGCAAGGGCGACATGGGATCACCGCGGGTGACCGGGTCGACCAGGGATTCCAGCGCCTGCATCAACTCCGGATCGGTTTCGGTCAGTGGTTTGCGACCGCCGCCGGGGCGACGGATGCGTGTCGTGGCCTGTTCCCCGGCCGATCCTTGACGGGCTTTGACTTCTCCGATTCCGTTGGTGATCGTCACACGCGACATCCCGGTTGCTTCGGCCAACGTCGAGATCCCTCCCCAACCCAGTTCAAGGGCTTCGGCCGCGGCCCACTGCCGTCGCGCTCGCTCATCCAAAACCGGCTCCAAAGCCGCGAACTTCCTTCGTACACTTTCGACAACTGCTGCATCCATCGCGGGGCAGTTGTCGCAGAAAAGCCAAAATCACACAAGATCAATTTGTACAGGTTATTTTTACGCGAAACCTAACGAGGTTCAAAAGTCCTTTGAACATCTCCAACGGGCAGTGGAAGCGAAGCCGGACGGGCCACTTGGAGATCTGCTGCGAAGGAAGTATGATCTGATTCTCATCGGACGGTGCAAAGGAATGACTTTGGAACAGATCAGGGCTCAGTTTGAGCTTGCCAAATAGCCACAGATGGCTGCAAGCATCGGCGGCAAGTGGACCCGTCGGCGGTGGTGCCTTCCTGCCTTTCAGCACCGCCCCGCCGGGTCTGGCCCGACCAGACTGAAAGGCAATACTATGTCGAGCGAGCCTTCGTCCCTTGTGGATTTGGCTGTTAACGTCCGCACCCTTGTCGAGAGCATCGGGCAGGCAAGATTTGACGATTTTATCGAGGATTGGTTTCGGGAATATCTCGACGCCCTACGGGCCGCAACGGAAGATCCCAAGGTCGAACCGCTGCTGTTGCCTCTCCCACTAAACCAGCACGACGAAGGTTCGCCCGATCCGCCTGAACTTCGGCAACGCTCACTAGCTGAAAGGGTTGTCGTCCTGGCGGTCTTACATAACCTGTATGTGAGGGACGGCGTGCCGCTTCTGGCGAAGCCAAGTCCACAAGAGCCGGTGCGATTTAGCGTCTGGAAGCTGCTACTTGAGAATCCGTTTACGGATGATGATGTTTCAACACTGCGTTATATTCTTGACCAGGTTGCGGCAGAGTTGAGCCCAGCCGAATCTGCCGGCGCCAGTGAATATAGGCCCAAGAAGGACATTGGGCAAGTCTTCGGTTTTCGCAGCGACAAACAACTAGAGTGGTTCTTACGTCGCCACCCCGAGATTAGAACCACAAGACCTCTCACTAGGAAAGACACGCGACACCCGAAGCGGCTGAATATACATGCGGGGGACATCGTTCAAGCACTTGCAAAAGATGATTCAATTGACAGGGAAGAGATTGCGGCCAGAGTTGAAAGCAGTATTCGGCAGCTAGACTTAGCAGAGCGAAGCGAGAAATCTGTCTTGAAGGCGTTTGGAATTTCCAAGCAACTCGGACGCTAATAGCACATTCTATCCCCTTTCTATCCCCCCTCGTCCCTCGAAAACTCTTGGCATTTCGGGGCTTTTTACGTTCTACCGTCCGCCCAACCAAGATCGGCCCAATGGCTGGTTTCCAAAATATGGGCATGGCGACAGAAAAGATTTCAACAAGCACCCGTGCAGCCCACTCTTGCAGGAAAGTTCGACGGGCTGTTACGGATCTGCTGGCGGCCGTTGAAAGGTCTATTGCGGCGGCCGACGATGCTCGGCACGCGAGGCGTCGGCTGGCACAGTTGATAGGAACGGAAACGGATGGCAGCAAAGGCGCAGCTAATGATTAGACCGAGCCCAACCCGCGATGGTTACGGCAGCATACGAGCCGACGAAATCCTCCCCCTGCGGGAAGTTGGCCGGCGGTTGGGCTGGGCGGAGAAAACGAAGCGGCGAGCGCAGGCCGAAGGCTTGCGAACTGTCGAATTCGGGCGAACGAAATATTGCTTGGGGATCGACGTGCTCGAATTCTTTCGGCAACTCGCGGAAACAAACGACGAACGAAAGGCGGGGCCATGAGCAAACACACGGCCACAATGCAATCCGAGACGCTGCCTGGGCTGCAGCCCCACCACATTGCCGAGCTGCGGAAGTCGGGGTTGTCGGATGAGACAATTCGGGCCTGCGGGTTCCACTCTGAGGACAACTACGCCAAGCTGGCGGCCCTGTTAAACCGGGACGGGCGCAGATTTCCGAAGAAACTGTCTCCGGCCCTTGTTTTCCCGTTTCGTGGGCCGGAAGGCAGTAACGGCTATTGTCGAATCAAACCCGACACACCCAGGCGAGTGAAAGGCAAGCCAGCGAACTACGAGTCCCCCGTAGGCCGGGCGAACGAAGTTTACATTCCCCCGGGCACCCTTGCGGAACTCGACAACCCGACCATGCCGATGCTCGTGACGGAAGGCGAGAAAAAGTCTGCAAAGGGCGACCAGGAAGGCTTCCCGTGCCTCGGCCTGGTTGGCGTTTTCGGCTGGAAAACAGGAAAGGCTGAACGTTTGTTGCCGGCCCTGGACCGTATCACGTGGAAGGGGCGAGAAGTCTTCATCGTCTTCGACAGCGACTTGATGAGGAACCCCGACATTCAAGATGCCGAAGCCCGGCTTGCTGCACAGCTTGTCAATCGTGGCGCGAAGGTTCGCGTTGTACGCCTTCCCGACGGGCCCGACGGCGAACGGTGGGGGCTTGATGACTTTCTGGTCGCTCGTGATGCCGATGCTTTGCGCACGCTGTTACACGAAGCCGAAGCACCACCACCGATTGAGGCTATCGACGCCAAGATTCCCGGCAATCTACTCGGCCCTGCAACTGAAGCCGGCGAGTTTCTCAATAAGGGAAAGCGGGACGGGGTTTTCCGGCTTCAGTTTTGGCGTGGCAGTTTCTATTGGTGGCGAAAAGGAGCCTATGGCGAATTCGATAGGGACGTGGTGCGGGGTGAAGTCATTCGCTACCTGAATCGGCACGCCAAACACCTTTCGGCTTCCGTTGTCAATAATATCATCGACCAACTGAAGGCCCGGGCTGCCTTGCCGTGGCAACTCGACGCCCCGGCCTGGTTGGGCGAACCGGGGCCGTGGCCAGCCGGCGAAATCTTAGTTGCACACAACGGCTTGTTTCACTTGCCGAGTATCTTCGGCGGCAAGGACTGTCACCTTGCCCCAACGCCGAAACTGTTTTCCTTGTCGGCCCGGCGAACGTGTGCGGCCCGACCTTGGCAACGCTGGCCTTGCCCTTTGGGTTGAGGCCTCTTCTCGACGAGTCGGTTGCAATCATCCCCGACGCCCGGCTGTCGGGCCGAAGCGATAGGGCAATCGTGACGGAACGGCTGTTGTCGATTTCGGGCGAAGATTGTTTGACGGTGGAACGGAAATACCTCGTGCCCGTAACCATTAAGCTGCCAACTCGTCTGGTTTTACTGAGCAACGAAATTCCCCGGCTGGCGGATGCAAGTGGGGCACTCGCAAGCCGGATGATTCTCTTGCGAATGACGCGAAGCTGGTACGGCAAGGAAGACACGCGATTGACGGAAAAGCTGTTGGCTGAATTGCCCCGAATCCTCTCAGGTGGCCTACACGGTAGCCTTGAATCATGTAACCCACGTTTTGGATCCCGGGCGACTTGTGAAGCTCACAACACAAGTGATGAGTCGGTTTGTCGCCAAGCTGCGAAAAGAGAAAATGAAGGCCACCACGATTGCCCGGCACCTACGCCATATCAGGGCGGCCTTGCGGTGGGCCGAGCGGCAAGGGTACATGACGAAGGCCCCGACAATCGAAATGCCGAAAGTCCGCAACAGAATGAAGGGCCGGCCGATCACCACTGAAGAGTACGAGCGCATGCTGGAGAAAGTGTCGAAGGTGCGAGGGCATGACACCGCCACATGGGAACGGCTATTGACGGGCTTGTGGCTGTCCGGTTTGCGGATTGGCGAAGCGGTAGCCCTCGATTGGAATGATGGGCCGTTCTGCATCGACCTGGCTGGTAAGCACCCCGCCTGTCGGATCGACGGCGTGGGCCAGAAATCCGGCCGTGCGGAAATCTGCCCGATGACGCCGGACTTCGCCCAGTGGTTGCTTGAGACGCCGGAAGCCGAGCGGGAGGGCCGTGTATTCAAGCTGCGGACGGGGCGACAGATCACGGCGACGGAAGCGGGGCGAGTTGTATCTAGGATCGGCAAGAAAGCAGGCGTAGTGGTAAGTCCGGAATCAGGCAAGACGGCCAGTGCCCACGACTTGCGACGAAGCTTCGGCACCCGGTGGGCTCGTAAGGTGATGCCGGCCGTGCTACAATGACTTATGCGGCATGAGAACATTCAGACCACGATGGCCTTCTATGTCGGTCTCGATGCCGACGAAGTGGCGGCGGGGCTGTGGACCGATCACAAGCCAGCGGACAACGTTGGCAACACTTGTGGCAACATTGGGGTGGAAACGGGTGAAACCAAAGCCGGGTAGTTCGGCGTAAGCCTTTTTATGAAAAGGACTTACGGCAGCATCGCCGGAGTGGCGGAATGGCAGACGCGCTGGATTCAAAATCCAGTGTCCTTCGGGACGTGTGGGTTCAACTCCCACCTCCGGCACTTGGGAGGGAGAAAAATGACTGGCGAGGATGCCTTTCGGGAAGGCTACGATGCCTATTGGGGCGGCGTCGATTCGGACGACAACCCCTATGTAGCCGAAAGCGAAGAGCACTTCTCCTGAGACGAGGGGTGGACCCAGGCCCAAGCAGAAGACGAGAGCGAAGAGTGAAGTGCCCGGGAAAAAGGGGGCATGCTACTTTTTCGGCGATTGCAAAGAACGTATTTCCCGAGAAAAACCGGCCAAGTTGGCTCCACAAGCGGACAGGCCAGTTTTCTGACCCTGTCAACCCCCGTAAACCTCGGGCGAAAACGGGCAAAAAAGTAGCATGTCCCCTTTCTTACGGGAACCGCCGGCGGATGATCTCGCGGACCTCGGCGAGCCACGCCTTGCGTTGCTCGGGTGTGCTGAGGATGATCGACTCGAAGTTGCGACGATAGAAATCCTCGACGCCGCAGAAGCCGAACACACACGTTTTCCAGTGGTTTTCCAGCGGGTCGCCGAACGAGGCCAGTTCGACGTCACGCGGGGTGTTCGACGTGGTCAGCACGACCGCCCTCTTGCCCCCAAGCAGCCCGACGACGCCCTGTTCGGTGAACTTGTACACGGCGCCTTGGCGCAACACACGGTCCTGCCAACCGCGCAACATGGCTGGCGGCTGGCCCCACCAGTTCGGATGCACCACGACGTAGCCGTCGGCGCCGAGAACCTCGTCGATGTGCCGCTTCACGAGCGGATCGGTCACGTCGCCGTCGATCTCTTCGTGCCGCAGGATGGGATTGAAGTTCTCGTCGTAGAGATCATGATAGACGACCTCATGCCCTGCCGCCTTCAACTCGTCGACGGCCGCCGCGGCAATCGCATGACAGAAACTCCCCTTTCGCTGATGCCCGATGACGACGTAGATTTTTATGGCCACCACCTCACCGTACGCTCATGTCGCAGCTTAGTCCACCGGAGGCGGGCAGGTAGCCGTGCTGGACGTAGTCGGCGACCATGCGGTGGGCGCTGAATCGCCAGGCCAGCGAGCTGATGGAGTTTTTCATACGCTTGATCCAGAGGTGTGGCAGGCCGTCGATGTCGCGGTCGTAGTAGAGCGGGATGACTTCATCGAGCAGGACGCGTTGCAGATCAGCGGCGTCTCGGGCGTCGGTCAGGCGGTCGTCGACATGCTGGGTGCCTTGTCCGATGGCGAAGCCGTTTGAGCCGTCGTAGGCCTCGGCCCACCACCCGTCGAGCACCGAGAGATTCAGCACGCCGTTGAGCACCGCCTTCTGGCCGCTGGTTCCGGAGGCCTCGAGCGGCCGCTGCGGGGTGTTCAACCAGGCGTCGACACCCTGGATCAGGTGCCGGCAGACGTTGATGTCGTAGTCTTCGACGAAGGCGATCCGCCCGGCAAAGCGGGGGTCGTGCCGGAGGTTGGCGATTCTTTGGATTAACTGCTTTCCGGGCTCGTCGGCCGGGTGTGCCTTACCGGCGAAGACGATTTGCACGGGCCGGTCGGGATCGTTGGCCATGCGGGCGAGCCAATCGAGGTCGCGCAGGATAAGGTCGGCCCGTTTGTACGTGGCGAAGCGGCGGCCGAATCCGAGCGTGAGGATGTTAGGGTCGAGCATATTTCGAGCGGCCTCGACGGCTTCATCGCTTTCGCCCCGCCGGCGGCACTGCCGGCTGACGCGGCGTCGGACGAACGCCAGCAAGAGATTCTTCAGCGCGTAGTGGGTTTCCCACAGTTCGCCGGAATCCACATCGTGGATTCCCTGCCAGATCTCGGGCTCGCCAACGCGTTGCATCCAGTCGGCGGGGAAGTGGCGTTCGTAGAGCTGCTGCATCTGCCAGGCGAGCCAACTGTAGATATGCACGCCGTTGGTGATGTGTCCGATGGGGATTTCTTCCTCGACGCGCCACGGCCAGAGGTGCGCCCACATGCGCCGGCTGATGTGCCCGTGCAGATTGCTCACGGCGTTGGCGCGGCGCGAGAGCTTGAGTCCCAGGACGGTCATGCAGAAGGTTTCTTGGTTGTTTTGCGGCTCGACACGGCCGAGGCCCATGAGTTGCTCGGCGGAGATGCCAAGTTCGTCGCGCAACGGTCCGAGGTGTTCCTCCATGAGCCCGGCGTCGAAGCGGTCGTGTCCGGCGGGCACGGGCGTGTGAGTCGTGAAGACGGTATGCTGCGCCACGTGGCGCAAAGCGTCGTCGAAGGTCATTCCGTCGTCCTTCATGCGCACACGGATGGCTTCCAGCGTGGCGAAGCCGCAGTGTCCTTCGTTCAGATGGAATGCGCCGGGAATGATTCCCAGCTCGCGCAGGGCGCAAACGCCGCCGACGCCGACTACCAGTTCCTGGCGGATCCGCGTGCGGTTGTCTCCGCCGTAGAGCCGAGAGGTGAGTTCGCGGTCCTCCGGGCTGTTGCTCGGGACGTCGCAATCCAACAGGTACAATCGCACCCGACCGACGCGCATCAGCCAGACCTTCGCCAGCAGTTTGCCGGTTCGGGTGTCGATTTCGACAGTGACGGGGTCTCCCTTGGGTCCGCGGGCGGGCTCCATCGGCAGGTTCTCGACCTTCGTGTCGATGTACTCCTCCTGCTGCCATCCGTCGTCGTCGAGATGCTGCTTGAAGTAGCCCTGGTCGTAAAACAGTCCGACGGCCACCAGCGGAACGCCCAACGCGCTGGCGCTCTTAATGTGATCGCCGGAGAGCACGCCCAAACCGCCCGAATAGATGGGCACCGATTCGTGGACGCCGAATTCGAGGGAGAAATAGGCGACCGGTTTGGAGCCGAGCACACCCGTATGGGTTTTCCCCCAGAGCCGCGGCCCGGCCAGATATTCCTTCAGCCGGCGATAAGCATAGTTGATCCGGCTATAGAGGACCAACTCGGCCGCCCGCATCTCCAGCCGCTCGGGAGTGAACTCCGAGAGCAGTGCGATCGGGTTGTGATCGAGCTGTCGCCAGCGGATCGGGTCGAGGTCGCGGAAGAGGTTGATGACCTCCGGGTGCCAACTCCACCACAAGTTCCTGGCCAGCGCCACGCACTTGTCGTAAAGGGTATCCGCCGAAAGTCCGGCGACTACCGAGGTTTGTATTGCACCAGTCGGCGCCGCTTCAATCTGGCTCATGCGACAGCGTTGCTCCATAAAACTCGTCAAATACTGTGGTAAGCACAGGATTATACTAGGGTCCGGGCATCGAGGCGACCCCAGTGTTGAAAGAACGCTAGCAGGGTAGTGCGGGTTTGCAGCCCACCCGGGGTCGGTGACGGATTGAAAATCCGTGAGCGATTGGGCGACGGATTGAGAGTCCGTCCTACACGGCCATCTGCTCCGAAGCCGGCTCGGAGGGTAGATCCCTCTGTGACCCTTCCGACGGCGTGGCCGCCGGACGCTTCTCGTAGCCAAGCTTGCGGATGACTTCCAGGATCTCGCTGCACGTGGGGAACATCCGGCCGCTCTGCCGCTTGTATTCGTCCAGAGCGTTCATGAACTCGATTTCGTCAACCGTATAGTCGCGTTCGCAAGTGGTCGGATCGATCTGCCGACGACGATTCACCTTCTCGCGACGCTGCGTGGTGCGGCGTTCCTTGGCCACCGGCGCGTTTTCCTTCCGGCGGTCAGACGTCTTGCGGCGGTCGCTGCTACTGCGGCGGTCCACGGTCACCGTCGTCGTGCTGCTCTTGGCGCTCGTCGATCTCTTCTTGCCGGTCGCCGTCTTGGAGGCAGCCGACGCCTGCGAGCGGGCCGATGTCTTGGCGGTCGACGCCTGCGAGCGTGACGTCGTTTTCTTGGCCGCCGACGTCTTGGAAGTAGTTGATGCCTTGGAAGCGGCCGACGCCCCCTTCGTTTTCGTTGCCTTCTTGCTTGTCTTCTTAGTCGTTGCCACGTCTCGAGTTCTCCGATGCTGAGGAGTGAGTCGCATTGTGAAGGCAGTGTAGAAAATATACATCGTTATTGCGGACAGACATCAAGAAAACGGTCGCGTAGCCCGGAATGGCTAGGGAAACCCGGCGGCTACGGCAAGAAGAATGGATTGTGCGGAGATTGCGGGCTCGCAGTGACCTGATTCACCGGGTCGGAAGGGTCGCACGGCCCAAGAACCGCACCAATGCGATCACTGCAAACGGCCTGCGAAGAGTCCAAGGAAAACAGCCAACCTGCCGTTGCAGAGTTGACGCACGACTAGCCAGGCTAGCGTTTCAAAAATTTTCTGAGCATGTCTTCGGCCGCCGTGCGGCTGCTTTCGGCCGTAGGTGTGCCCTTTTTGGGGAACTGGCCGACGAGCCCGCCCGCTTTCTTGCCCTTCTTCTTCGGCTCTTTCTCAAGGGATGCTTCGGAAGGCTGAGGCGGCATGGTGACGGTATCTTTGGCGGCGTGTGGCGCATTGGTTTGCGTGTCGGCCGCGGTCGCGGTTTGGGGCGGTGCTTCGTCGCTCAGCAGGTCGAAGATGTCGATGTCCCCCTCGGTGCCCGCTTCGACCGTTCGCGCGGCTGCCTCCGACACGCTGTGGACCTTGGGCTTCTTCTTGCCGCCCAGTTCGACAGCCAACTGCACCTCGAACTCCAGCGGCCCGAGGCGGAGTTGATCGCCGTTTTTCAGTTCACGTTCGGTCCTGACCCGTTCGCCGTTGACAAACGTACCGTTGCGGCTTCCAAAGTCGCGGACCGCCACGAACCCCTCTTCGACGAGGATAGCGGCGTGGTGACGGCTGACCTGATCGCTTTGAGGTCGCAGGTGGCAATCCGTAGCCCGGCCGATGAAGAACTTCGGCCCCGGAATCGCCACCTCCTGGCCGGCGTTGGCGCCACCGACGACGACAAGTTTCACGTCCACATATCTACCCTCCTTTTCGCCAGACCTCTACCCCATGAGTCGTATTATATCAGCCCACGGTCACTCTGTCAAAGGGGCCTATCGGCCGCGCTTTTCGGTCCACTGGGGCGAGGCGTATCGCGATTCGACCAACGCGTCCGCCCGGCGTGTCTCCCTCGCCGAGAGCGGCTTGTTGTACCACGTGAGGACTAGTCCTTCCGACAGTATTGGTAGCCATGCCTTGACCAACTGTCCGTCCGGCGCCGCTTGTCGGGCATCCGGCGCGCCGGCGGCGATCTCGGCCAGGCCGTCGAGTTCGGGCGCGGCGGCGGATCGGCGGAGCAGGACACTGCCATGCTGCAAGACGGCCCCGCGCCGGTGCCGCTGGGCACTGCCGGCGATCTTGATTGGGCCTGCCACCACGTCGCCCGCCGCGCGGCGACGGAAACACAAAAACGGTTCCTCGCCACGCTGCGTGGGTTCTGGCGACTGAAGAAGCCTTGTCGCGACGCCAAACTCGGCCAGCGCCACAATTAGGCTGTTGTGCACCGTTTCGTAGAGTAGGTTTCGGCGGCACCCAAGCGGGTGTCCGCTGGGCACGACCAGGCTGTAAGTCAACTCGATGTCGTGAACGATGGCCCCACCGCCGGTCAGACGCCGCACCACAGGGCAGTCGCGGCTGGGCGCATGCTCCCAACGATCACGGTACGCTTGAAAGTATCCCAGCGAAAGCGTCGGCTCTTCCCAGCGATACATGCGCAAGCAACAGCCGCCGTGTTCGACCGACCACTCCAATAGCACCTCGTCGACGGCCATGTTCCACGCGCCGGCGCCGGGCGGATCGAGTAGCAAACGGCACTGCGTTATGTCACTCATGGCATGTCCAGCGGAGCACCGGTTCACGCGCGGCCTGAACCTCATCCGCGCGGCTGATCGGTGTGCCGTGCGGGGCCTTGTGCAGCGTGTCGGCATCCTCCTCGATGATACGTTGCAACGCCTCGGCGAAGGCGTCGAGCGTCGCCTTGCTCTCGGTCTCGGTCGGCTCGATCATCAATGCCTCGCGGACGATCAACGGGAAGTAGACCGTCGGCGCATGGAAGCTGTAGTCCTTCACGACGACCGGCGTCGGCAGAAACGGCGCGAGCTTTTCGGCCACGGCGATCGGCCCGGCGGCGACGGCCCGGCGCGGCAACAGCTCGTCGATGGGCCGCCACGGCACGTCGCACTCCGGCAGCCGCACACCCCGGCGCCCGGGCTTGGATTGCTCGTATAGCAGTTTGGTTGCTTGCGTGTTTTGCATATTGACTTCAACGACTCATTAAGCCGCGACCAGTGGTCGCAGTAATCATGTTGTCGCGGGATTTCCGTTGTGGCACTATTTCCGCCGCCACTAAATGACCGAGCCGGACTTGAGGACAACTGCTATTTGGTACGACAGCGAGTTCGC
>JAUWWA010000351.1 GCA_030617125.1 Pirellulales bacterium
CCACTACCCGGTCACGCGGCGGCCTCTGGTGGCGTGTTGGTGCAATAGCGCTATGTAATCAGTCGTCCAGCCCTTCGTGGTAAGCCTGGTCAAGTTGGCCACTCAAACAGGTGGACTTGCCTTGCCACGGTATAACATCCAGTACACGACCGGAATAACTAACAAGGTAAAGATTGTCGACGTGAGAATGCCGAAAATGATGGCCCACGCCAGCCCCGAAAAGATCGGATCCAGCGTGATTACCCAGTTTGCCAGTAACGTGGTGCCGGCGGTCAGCAGGATGGGCCGGGTGCGGACCGCCACGCTTTGAATCACGGCCTCGCGCAGCGGGAGTCCCTCCGCCTGACCGTGATGGATGAAATCAATCAGTACCACCGAATTGCGGACCACAATGCCCGCCAGGGCGATCATCCCGATCATGGCAGTAGCCGTGAGGAAGACCGGGTTGGGATAGCCGCCGGGGCCGATGGGCCGGTCGACAATCACGTTCAACAGCCAGAACCCCGGCATGATTCCGATCAGCGTCAGGGGAATTGCCAGCATGATGACCAGCGGCAGGACGCGCGAGCCGGTCTGAAACATGAGGATCACAAAGATTCCCACCAGTGCCGCGCCGAACGCCAATCCCAGGTCGCGAAACACGTCCAGCGTGATGTTCCATTCACCCTCGCCCGACCAATTCACAACACCGGTGTCCTTGCCCTCAAGCGACTCGAAGCGCCGACGGTAGTCGTGGGCGTCGGGCTTGCCATAGCCGGGCGGCATCGACCAGGGAATCCCCCCGCCGGGCGCAAACCACGTTCGCTCGTCCACGGGACGCCCTTCCTTGACCGACGGCGGCTCGGGTCCGTCGGTAAGGCGGTCGAGCTGCATGTCGATGATAGCATCGGCCGGTGGTCGTCCGGCCACCTCGCCAAACACGTACACCACTCGGCGGAGGTTCTTATGGTAGATTGTCTTGTCTTCCAGCTCCTCGCGAAATTCGCCAATCGCCCCAAGTTGCACAAGCTGCCCTTGTCGGCCAACAACGTACAGTTCCTCCAAATCATCGGCCGCCGATCGCGCGGCGCGATTCAGTCGCAGCCGAACTTGGAGCGGATCGACCTCGCCCTTCACTTGCAGGACCGTGGCGTCCAGCCCGTCAAGGGCCAGTTGCAGGGTCTTGGCGATATTCTCGGTGGAGACGCCCGACAGCGCCGCCTTGTTCTTGTCGGTCACAAACACGTACCGCTGCTGGTCGTCCTCGGCGCTGATGTCCACGTCGACCACGCGCGGCTCCCGGCTCATGCGTGCCTCGACTCGTCGGGCGGCGTGGATCAGCTCCTCGTATGTGGCGTGCGGCGGGCCGTACACCTCGGCAGTAATCGTGGCGATCACCGGCGGACCGGGCGGAACTTCGACGAGTTTGATCTTCGCACCGGCCTTTTCGGCGATCTCGGTCAAACGGTCCCGAATCCGCAGCAGGATCGCGTGGGACGGCTGGGCCCGTTGCTCCTTCGGCGCCAGATTCACGCGGATATCGGCCAGGTTGGCGCCGCGGCGGAGGAAATAGTGCCGCACCATCCCGTTGAAGTCCATCGGCGAGGCCAGCCCGACGTAGAGTTGATAGTCGCGCACCTCGGCCACGCCCGAGAGGTACTGTGCCAACCGCCGGGTGACCGCGTCGGTCCGTTCCAGCGTGGTCCCCTCCGGCATGTCGACGACGATCTGGAATTCGTTCTTATTGTCGTAGGGCAGCATTTTCAGCGGCACCAAACGGAAGGCGGGCAGCGAGACCGCCCCCACCAGCAGCAGCGCCACGCTGCCGAGCGTCAACCATGCCACCCAGGGTCGATCCAGAATCGGACCGAGCACCGCGCGGCTGATCCGGTAGATCGGCCGCCGCGTCAGGTCGAACGGTTCCGCACTGCCGGGTTTCTTGGCGATCTTGCGCAAGGCCACCAGCGACAGCCAGGGGGTGATCAGAAACGCCACCACCGTGGAGATCGTCACCGTCAGCGGCACGTTCAACGCCATCGGCGCCATGTAGGGGCCCATCATCCCGGTGATGAACATCAGCGGCAGGAAGCTGGCGATGATCGCCAGGGTCGAAAGGATCAAGGCCGGCTGGACCTCCTGGATGGCCTTAAGCGCCGCCTGACGAGGCGGAAGCACGCGCATGGCGAAGTATCGGGCGATGTTCTCCACGTCGGTGATCGGGTCGTCGACCAGCAGGCCCAACGACAGAATCAAGGCAAACAGCGTAACCCGATTGATCGTGTAGCCCGCCAGCAGGTTGACAAACAGCGTGAGGCTGTAACAGACGGGAATCGCCAGGGCCACGACCAGCGCGGCCCGCCAGCCGATCACCAGGCCGATCAGACCGATCACCGTCAGCACGGCGATTACCAGGCTCTCGACCAGATCGTTGACCTTTTCGTTGGCCGTTTCTCCGTAGTCGCGGGTGATGCGGAAGAAGACACCGTCGGGCAGATGCGTGTCGGCCAATTGCCGCATGCGGGCTTCGACGGCGTCGGCGATCCACACGGCGTTGCTGCCCTTCTTCTTGGCCACCGCGATGTGCACGGCCGGATACAATGTACCGTCGGCCGTGGGCGGGTTTTCCAAGGCCGGCTCGTCCTTGGGTCTCTGGGGGTTCTTCGCCGCCGGGCCGAAGCCGATCCAACTGTAGCTGTCAACTTCCGCCGGGCCGTCCAGCACGGTGGCCACGTCGTTGAGGTAAACGGGCCGCCCCGCGGAAACCCGGACCACCAGGTCTTCCAGCGCCCGGGCATCGGGGATATGCGTGCCGGCGTCGACGATGAATTCCTCATCCTGCTGGTCGAACCTTCCGGCGCGCAATTGCAGGTTGCCGGCGCGCAAGGCGTCGGCCACTTCCAGGGCCGAAGTGCGCCGCGCGGCCAGCTTGACCGGGTCGAGCTCCACGCGAATCTGTCGCGGCCGGCCGCCGACGACCCAAACACGATTGGTATTGCGGATCGCCTGTAACTCGTTTTGGATCTGCTCGGCCACGCGGCGGAGCTGATGGTCGCCGTAGCGCCGCGACCAGAGCGTGACGTTGACGATCGGCACGTCGTCGACCTCAACCGGCTTGACCACCCAAGCGGTCACCGCCGGCGGGATCTTGTCCACGTTGGAGTGAATCTTGTTGTAGAGCTTCACCAGCGAACGCTCGCGATGTTCTCCCACGTAGAAGCGAACGGTGACGATGCACTGGCCGGGCTTCGACATCGAATAGAGGTATTCCACCCCGTCGATCTGCGAAAGCATCTTCTCCAGCCGCGAGGTGATCTTCTCTTCGACCTGGCCGGCCGACAGCCCGGGGGCGGAACCGAACACGTCGGCCATGGGCACGACGATC
>JAUWWA010000033.1 GCA_030617125.1 Pirellulales bacterium
CGCGAATATCGTTGTAGAAAATTGTGGCCTCCAACCCCGGCATGTGGTCGACGGCCATGATCGCTTCCTTGATGGCATACATGCAGCACACGCCGCTGCAATACTCGTTGCCGCTTTGCACGTCGCGCGAGCCGACGCACTGAATCCAGGCCACCCGCTTGGGTTCCGCCCGGTCGGAGGGCCGCAGCACGTGTCCCTGGTACGGGCCCGACGCGCTGAGGATCCGCTCGAACTCCAGGCTGGTTATTACGTTCTTGCAGGTTTCATAACCGTATTCGCCGCGGCCTTTCGGGTCGAACGGCTCGAAGCCGGGCGCGAGCAAGATGGAGCCCACGTTGACGTCGACCACGTCGGGCAGCATATCGTGAATGATCGCCCCGGGACTGCACGCCTCGACGCACTGCTGGCACTCGCTGCAGATGCCGCAGGCCAGGCAGCGCCGGGCCTCGGCGACGGCCGTCTCCTCGTCGAGCGTTTGCTCGATTTCGGCGTAGCCGTCCCGCTCTCCGGTCGGCACGCGGTTCGGGACTGCCCGATCCTGCAAGGGGAACCAACGCGGGGGCGCCCCGGCCGGCTCGGTCTCAGGCTGTTCGCGGCCGGCGGTCAGGTCCTCGCCGCGCAGAAAGCGGTCGATCGACTCGGCCGCCTCATGGCCGTGGGCAACCGCCTCGACCACCGAGGCCGGACCGCTAACCATGTCGCCGCCGGCGAAGATCCAATCAACGTTTGTCTGCAGCGTGAGCTTGTCGGCCGCGATGAACCGCTTCGACTCGTTCCATAGCGGATCGTCTTCGGCCAGGAAGGAAAAGTCGGACCGCTGCCCGATGGCGACGATCACGTAGTCGGCGTCGGTCTCGGACAGCTCGCTGTCGAACTTCGGGGCGAAGCGGCCGTTTTCATCGAACACCGAGGTGCACCGCTGCAGCTTCACGCCGGCGACCCTGCCGCCGGCCCCGACGAACTCCTTGGGTCCCCACGACGGATGGATTGTGATGCCCTCTTCCAAGGCATCGGCAATCTCCCACTCGTAGGCGGGCATCTCCTCGCGCGACTCGAGGCAGACGATCTCGACCCGCTGGGCCCCTTGCCGCCGGGCCGACATGGCCACGTCGATGGCCACGTTGCCGCCGCCGATGACCACTACCTTGCCGTCAAGGGACGGATTGCGGCCCAGTTTCATCTCGCGCAGGAAATCGAGCCCGAGCACGACGCCTTCCAACCCAGCGCCCTGCATTTCAGCGCCATCGGTGCTCCGCGCCAGGGTCGCCGGTCTGGTGCAGCCGAGGCCGAGGAAGATGGCCTGGTAGCCTTCTCTCTTGAGTCCGGCCAAGGTGAAATCGCGGCCCAGCACCATGCCCGTCTTCACCTCGAAGCCCGAGGCGACGACGTCGGCGATGTCGCGCTCGAGCGCCTCGTCGGGCATGCGATATCCGGGAATGCCCAGCAGCATGGTGCCACCGAGTTTCTCGTGGGCCTCGAACAGCGTAACCGGATAGCCGTTGAGCGTCAGGTCCCGGGCGGTGGTCATTCCGGCTGGGCCTCCGCCGACGACGGCCACGCGACCTTTGTCCGGGTCGATTTCCCCTCTTGGCGGCGGGGCGACCTCTTCGCCGCGGGCGCGCATCTTGGCCACCCAATCGGCGGCGAATCGTTTCAGGTTGTTGATCGCCACAGGCTCGTCCAACTCCCGGCGGTTGCACTGGGCCTCGCACGGATGATGACAGATACGGCCGCAGACGGCGGGAAACGGGTTTCGCTCGCGAATCAGTGCGTACGCTTCCTCGAAGCAGCCGTCGCCGATCAACGCGGCGTAACCCTGGCAGTTGACGCTTGCCGGGCAACTCAACACACACGGCGGGCGCTCGGCCTTGCTGATAGCCACCGCGCCGGGAATCGCCTGCGGATAACGTTTGAAGATCGCCTTGCGCGGCCCGATGCCTTCGTCGAACTCGCTGGGCACTTCGACCGGGCATTTCTCCAGGCAGTCGCCACAACTATTGCACTTGTCCAGGTCGATGTACCGCGGCCGCTTGCGAACCTTGACACGGAAATCGCCTGCTTCGCCTTCCAACCCCACGACGTCGGCGCCCGTGATGATGTCGATATTCAGATGCTTGTCCACCTCGATCAACTTCGGCGAGATGGTGCACATCGAGCAGTCGTTGGTGGGGAAGGTCTTGTCAAGCTGGGCCATGCGGCCGCCGATGGCGGAGGTTTCCTCGACGAGTGTGACGTGGAAACCGGCATTAGCCAGATCCAGAGCGGCCTGCATCCCGCCGATGCCCGCCCCGACGACCATCACCGAGCCGACCTTGCCATTGGTGTCGTGCTGTCTTTTTTCTTCAGCCATCATTGCTCACCGGCACACGTGTAGAAGGCCCTTTTCCTGCAGCAAAGGGGTCGGGTCGACGAAGTGTTTCTTCCACCATCGGGTCGTCTGGCCGTCGCCGAAGGCCAGGGCCATGAGTTCGGTAACGTAAAAAACGGGAAGGTGGCACGAGGCGCCCCGCTCGGCTTGAATTTCCGCCTGCAGCGTGTCCAGGTTCGACTGGCACAAAGGACAATCGGTCACCACGCACTCCGCCCCGGCCTCCCCGGCCGCCTCGAACAAACTGCCGCTGAGCTTGCGCACCAGGTCCGGGCGGGTTAGTGTCAGGCTCGCACCGCAGCAGTCGGTCTTGTACGACCACGGTCGGACCTCCACACCGATCGCACGCAGCAGCCGGTCCATCGAAATCGGATTCTCCGGTTGCTCGGCGTCGGTCACCTTCGGTGGTCGCTGAGAGAGGCAACCGTAGTACGGCACGACGGCCAGGCCCGCCAGGGACATGGTCACCTTCTGTTTGATGATATCGAGCAATTCCGGCCGATCGAAGAAATCGTTGACGTGGTAGATCTCCGCCCTGCCCTCGTAGGGTTCGTCGATCCAGTGTGCGGCGTCCTCCTTCAGTTCCTTGTCGGCGTGCTTCAGCCGCTGGAAACAGGCCGCACATGGAACCAGCAGCTCGCGGCCCGCCCGCTCGGCGATTGCCATGTTTCGCGCCGTCAGCCGAACGGCCAACGCGTCGTCGACGAAATGCGCCGACGAGGCGCCGCAGCAGTTCCAATCGGGCAATTCTTTAAGCGCAACGTCGAGCGTTCGGCAAACCGACTGAATACTCTCGTCGTATTCGCCGGCCATGCCGTGCAATGAGCAGCCGGGGTAGTAGGAGACTTCCACCCTATTGCGTCTCCTTTTTCTTCTTGAACATGTCGCGAATCTCGCGTTTGCCTTTGATGCCGGGCGGCAGGAATTTCAGTTTGCCCCGCTTAAGCAGCCCGATACCGGTCTTCGTGCCACTGAAGAGATCCAGCGAGGTCAGCTTGTACTGGCCCACCATGCCCAGCTCGAACAGCCGGCCGTGACGGCGGACCGAATCGAGAAAGGCGTCGTGGAACTTCACGATCTTCTGCTCGGCGGCCACGCCCGCCTCGCGGCTGAGCTGCCGAAGCGAGTCCATCAGGTGTGCGATGTCGATGTCGTTGGGACACCGCGTCGTGCAGGTCTGGCACGAGGCGCAGAGCCAGATCGTCTTCGATCGCAAGACCTCGTCTTCCAGCCCCAGTTGAACCATCCGCATCACCTGGTTGGGCATCACGTCCATGGCGAAGTTGAGCGGACACCCGTTGGTGCACTTGCGGCATTGGTAGCAGCGCGAAACCGACTCGCCGCTGCGTGTTTCGACCGCAGCGAGGAAGGCGAAATGGGGTTGTATCGCTTGACTTTCAGGCATCCCACGACCTGCTCACGTGGCTATTGTAACAATTATACCAGATAATAATGTATTATATCCACTCCGCCGCCAATGGCAAGAGCCGTCGCCGCCGCTCCTGGTTGTGCGACGCCACGGGGTTCGCCGTTCCCCCAACGACCGAGGGGCATCACGCTGGTCGCAAGCGTATTCGTCCACGTTCGACAATTGCCAACCGACCAGAAAGCTGATCCAGGACGTCAGGTTTCTGGAGGAATGCCTCGACCAGTCGCAAGATGAAATCGCGGTTCACTTTGTCAGGCAATTTCAACACGGCCAGTCCGGCGTAGTCTTCCGGAGGATAGTCACGGATATCGGCAAAATCGAAATCCCCCGTCAGCAGACATAGCCCGTTGGCTTTGGGATGTTCTGCAATTTCCTGATCAGGCGCCGCGCCCAGTCCAATATCCCGCACATCCACCGCTTCGTGTCCGAGGCTCCGGATCAAGGTGGCTGTCGGGCGTGGAAGGTCTGCATCAACCAGGAAACGCATGTTAGCTTGTCACACCGGCAAGGCGTGATGTTGTTCCTCGTTCAGTATTTCTACAGCGTACTCTAGGGCAGCGCGGATGTCCTCTGGGCTAAGGTCGTAGTCCCGCTGGAGGTCGTCAAAACTCATGCCGCCGGCCAAGTAACCGATCACACGAACCACCGGCACGCGCGTACCCTGGATGACCGGTTTGCCGTGGCAGATTTTCGGATCAATCACGATACGGTCATGCATGGAATATCTCCCACTGAGTCTGGGTGAGCTGCCTCAGAGCTTCAGTTTGGCAGCTTTGACGGTATTTTTCAACAACATGGTGATGGTCATCGGTCCGACGCCGCCGGGGACGGGTGTGATCTTTGCGGCCACTTCCTTGACCGCCTCGAAGTCCACATCGCCTTCGAGAATGGCCACCATCTTGTTCGGATCCTTTTTGCTCGGTTTCTCTCCAACGCGGTTGACGCCCACGTCGATCACGGTCGCGCCCGGCTTGACCATCTCTGCGGTGACTGCTTTGGGAAAGCCCGCGGCCACGATCAGAATGTCGGCTCGTTTGGTGTGCTCAGCGATGTTCTTGGTCCGCGTGTGACAGACGGTTACCGTGGCGTTGGCGCCGGCCTTCTTCTGCAACAGCATGATCGAGATCGGCTTGCCGACGATATTGCTCCGGCCGACCACGACGACCTCCGCCCCTTCGGTGGGCGTCCCGCTGCGGACGATCAACTCCTGGATTCCGGCCGGCGTGCACGGCGGAAAGCGTTCCTCGCCGATCACCAGCCGGCCGACGTTGACCGGGTGGAAACCGTCCACGTCCTTGTCGGGATCGATCGCGTAAAGCACCTTGGCCTCGTCGATATGCTTTGGTAAGGGAAGCTGCACCAGGATGCCGTTGACCGCATCGTCGTTGTTAAGTTCGTCGACGAGTTTCAGCAGGTCTTCCTCGCTGGTATCGGCGGGCAGCGTGTGCTGCTTCGAGTTCATACCGAGGTCTTTGCACGTCTTGTTCTTGGCGGTCACGTAGGAGATCGAGGCCGGGTCTTCGCCGACCAGAACGGTAGCCAGTCCCGGTACGATACCGTGCTTCTCTTTCAACTCGGCCACTTCTTCTTTCAGTTCGGCGCGGATCGCCTTGGCCACGTCTTTTCCACTGATGATTTCCGCTGGCATGAGATGCTCCTTTATGAATCGATGTGTTCGCCATCAGCTATCAAGTGTCAGCTTCCAGTGCTGATGGCTCACTCCTGATAGCTGACATCTGACGGCTGATCGCTGCTCTAAAACAACCCCTTGACCTTCCCGGTTTGCACGTCCACGTCGACGCGGCGATAAGCGGGATTGGAACAGGTTCCCGGCATCAGCGAGATGTTGCCCGCCACCGGGCAGATGAACCTGGCCCCGCCGTATAGGAGGAAGTCGCGGATCGGCAGCGTCCATCCTTTCGGAACGCCCTTGAGGCTCGGGTCATGGGTGAGACTCAGGTGCGTCTTCACCATCATGGTGGTGAAGTCGTTGTACTTCGAATCGGCCTCGAACCGCTTGGCCTTGGCTTCGGCTTCCGGGGTGAAGGAGACGCCGTCGGCGCCGTAGACTTCCTTGGCAATCAGCTCGACGCGCTTACGCAACGGGGTTTCCAGGTCGTAGAGGAACTTGAAGTCGACCGGATCGTTGCAGGCGTCGATGACCGCGTCGGCCAGGTCCAAGGCTCCGGCGCCGCCGTATTGCCAGTGCCGGGATACCGCCACGCGGGCGCCCGCCGCCTCGGCCATCTTCCGCGTCAGTTCGATCTCCGCCTCGGTATCGGTGTGGAAGGCGTTGATGGCGACCACGGGGTTGATGCCCGCCTTCTTCACCGTATTGACGTGCTGAATCAGGTTACACATCCCGTCTTCCAGCCATGCCAGGTTCTCCTCGAAGTACTCCTTCGGAAGCGGCTTGCCCGGAGGACACGGCAGCGCACCGGCGTTCACACCATGAGACTTCAACGCGCGAATTGTCGCCGTAATCACCGAAACGTTGGGCACGTTGCCGCTGTAGCGGCACTTGACGTTCCAGAACTTCTCGAAGCCGATGTCGGCGCCGAAGCCGGACTCCGTGATGTGGTAGTCGGCCAACTTCAGGCAGATCTTGTCGGCCACCACCGACGACTGGCCGACGGCGATGTTGGCGAACGGTCCGGCGTGGACGAAGCACGGCTGGCCCTCGAGCGACTGCATGAGGTTCGGGTTGATGGCCTCGCGCAGCCAGGCGTTCATCGCGCCGGCCACTTCGAGGTCCTCGCAGGTGACCGGATTGCGCTTCTTGTCGTAGGCCACCACGATACCGCCCATCCGGTCGCGCAGGTCCTTCAGGTCGCTGAAGATCGACAGCATGGCCATTACCTCGGACGAGACGGCGATGCCGAACTTGCTCTGCATCATGTAGCCGTCCATCTTTCCGCCGATGCCGATAACGATGTTTCGCAGGGTTTGGGCACAGTAGTCGATGACCCAGCCCATCTCGACGTTGGTTGGATCGATGTCGAGCCGCCGTAGTCCGATCTTCTCCAGCCGGGCGTCGCCGTAGTTGCGTTCGTGCTGCATACGGGAGGTCAGGGCGACCATAGCCAGATTGTGGGCATTCATCACGGCGTTGATGTCGCCGGTGAGTCCCAGCGAGAACTCGGTCAGCGGAATGCACTGGGACAGCCCGCCGCCGGCCGCCGAGCCCTTGATGTTCATCGTTGGCCCGCCGGACGGTTGACGGATACAGGCGACCACCTTCTTGTTCCGCTTGCCCATTCCTTGCAGCAGCCCCATGGTTGTGGTGGACTTGCCTTCCCCTAAGGGCGTGGGTGTGACGGCGGTCACCTCGATAAACTTACCGTCCGGCTTGTCCTTGAGCCGGTCAAGCACCTTTATGTAGTCCACCTTGGCGACATAGTTGCCGTGGGGGAGCAACTCGTCCTTGGTCAATCCCAACTCCTCGGCGAGTTGGTAACAGGTTTTCATACGGGATTCAGCCTCTTCGGCAATTTCCCAGTCGGCATGTTTTGTGGGGTCGAGAGTCAACGCAAGTCCTCCTCATACATAGTGATTAAACTGTTGCCCGGACCAAGGCCGAGCGATGGGGCGATTCCAGTGTGCTACTACCGCTATCAGATTCCGCATCCGGTGTCAACAGGCCGGGTTATCACCTAACGCGGCCTTCGGCCGTAAGCAAACTCCTTCACGTCGTCAGTCGACAAAAAGGAGTATTATCCGCCAGCGCGACCACGGCCGTCAAGACGCCGTTCCTGTTCAGGACGGCTCACCGTGGGGCCGGAATCGAGGGATTGACCGCCGGCTAAACGGCCCATAAACTAGCACTGTTCGTTGGGAAAGCCCGGTGGCAGACATGTGCCAACTCCCCCGCACTGCGGTGCGGGGGATTCCGTTGGTTGGCGTTCGAAGATCAGAGGAAACTCATGCCGCGAATCGTTGTTCTGGACAACCTATCCCGAGACGGCCTCGACTTGCTGGAGTCGGCCGGAAACATCGAATACGAAGTGTGCACGGGCCTAAAGGGCGAAGAACTGCGCAGCACACTTTTGGAGTTCGACGGCGCGATCTGCCGCAGCGGCGTGAAGATCACTGGCGACGTGCTCGAAGGAAACCGCCGGCTGAAGGCGATCGCCCGGGCCGGCGTCGGCACCGACAACATCGACAAGGAAACCGCCACCCGCTGGGGAATCGTGGTTATGAACACCCCGGGCGGCAACACCATCTCCACGGCCGAGCACACCATCGCGTTGATGTTGGCCCTGTCGCGCAACATTCATCCGGCCTATCAAGGCCTCATCGAGGGCCGTTGGGATCGCAAGCAGTACATGGGCACGCAGTTGGCCGGCAGCACGCTGGGAATCATCGGCCTGGGCCGAATTGGGCAAGCCGTCGCCACACGCGCGGCGGCCATGGAAATGCACGTGCTCGGATACGATCCGTTCCTTTCGGAGCAGCGGGCGAAGGAACTGGGAATCAAAACCTGTGCTTCCGTCCGGGAGATGCTACCCGAGGTCGACTACCTCACCGTCCACACACCGCTGAACGATGAGACGCGCAACCTGATCGGACGCGAGGAAATCAAGATGATGCGATCCGGCGTGCGGCTGATCAATAGTGCCCGCGGCGGCATCTTTAACACCGAAGCGCTCGTCGAAGGGCTCCGCGACGGGCACATCGGCGGAGTGGCGCTGGACGTCTACGAGTCCGAGCCGTGCACCGACAGTCCGCTGTTCGGGATGCCAGGCGTGTTGTGCACGCCACACCTGGGCGCCAGTACGGAAGAGGCGCAGACGAACGTGGCCGTGGAGGCCGCCGAATTGCTGATTGACTTCTTCACCACCGGCGCGATCCGCCAGTCGGTCAACATGTCGCCGCTGGATCCCGAAACACTCGAAGAGCTGCGCGGATATCTGAATGTGGCCTACCGGTTGGGGATGCTGTTGGCGCAGGTCGACCACAACCCGCCGACGGGTTGCCGCCTATGTTACGAGGGCGAGGTGGCCAAAAAAGACTGCCGCTTGTTGTCCGCCGCTTTTGCCGCCGGACTGTTGGAACATGCCATGGAGGAAGAGGTCAACCTCATCAATGCCGAGGTCTTCCTGCACGAACGCGGTATCGAACTCGTCGAACAGCGCAGCAGCGACGTCGGCGACTTTGGCTCGCTGATTACCGCCGAAGTGGTCAGCCGGCAGCGGACCTCGGTTGCCGCCGGCACGTTGTTCGGCAACATGCCGCGACTGGTCCGCAAGGGCAATTTTCGGGTGGAAAGCCGCCTGGAAGGCATCATGCTCCTGACGACGCACCGGGACGTGCCGGGCGTGATCGGCAAGATCGGCAACATCTTCGGCAGCCATCAAATCAACATCGCCGATATGTCGGTCGGCCGCGGCACGAGCAAACCCGGTGGCGAGGCCGTCGCTATCCTGGCGCTCGACAGCCAGCCGCCGGCCGAAGCCGTGGCCGAGGTGCTGGCCATGGAGCCGATCGTGCAGGCCTGGATCGTCAAGCTCCCTCCACCTGACAAACTCCCCGATTGGATGCAAGGAGGAGCTGAAGGATGAATGACGAATGATGAGTGATGAATGATGAATGCGCCAGTAGCAAATCCCAAATCCCCTGATTCCTGATCCTCGATGAACTGTCTCGAACGGCAAGATCCCGAAGTTTGGGCCGCCCTCGCCGGAGAAACCGGGCGGCAGCGCGACCGGCTCGTGATGATCGCCAGCGAGAACTACACCAGCCCCGCCGTGATGCACGCCTCCGAAAGCGTGCTCTCGAACAAGTATGCCGACGGCTATCCCGGCCGACGCTATTTCAGCGGGTGCCAGTTTGTCGACATCATCGAGGACTTCGCTCGAGAACGCGCCAAAGAACTTTTCGGCGCCGAACACGCCAACGTCCAACCGCATTCCGGCTCCCAGGCTAACGAGGCCGTTTATCTGGCCGCGCTTCGGCCGGGAGATACCGTGCTGGGGCTCGACC
>JAUWWA010000020.1 GCA_030617125.1 Pirellulales bacterium
ACAAGCGATACCAGAGCCAAGGACCCTTCTACTCGATGTACAACGTCGGGACGTACACCGTGGCGCCGATCAAGGTCGTATGGCGCAGGATGGACCGCCGGATCCGCGCGGCCGTGCTTCGGGCGATCGACGATCCGCTGCTTGGTCGCCGGCCGGTGATACCGCAGGAGACGTGCGTGCTGATCGCGTGCCGTTCGACGCAAGAGGCCCACTACATGTGCGCCGTGCTCAACAGTGCAATTGTCGGCTTCCTGGTCGCCTCGCACAGCGTTTCCGGCGGCAAGGGGTTCGGCACGCCGAGCATGCTCGACTACATCCGGCTGCGGCGGTTCGAGCCGGCCCACCCGCTGCACGCCGAGTTGGCGGCGTGCAGCCGCGAAGCACACGAGGCCCTCGCCGGCGGAGCCGACCTGCGCGGCATCCAGGATCGCATCAACCGGGCCGCGGCGACCCTCTGGGGGCTGAGCGACAGCGAGTTGGCAGCGATTCCTCCAACATAAAGCCGCGACCGGTGGTCGCGGTGGCGGGAAACTGCTACAGGAAAAGGGAAAAAGGAATCAACATCTTGGTTTCCCTTTTTTCCTCCTTTCCCCTTTCCCCTCCTTACACACGAACTGCAAACGGCTACGCCGCACTTGCCGGTGGATTCGGGATCGTCTTGCCCTGCAACTGGTAGACGTACGCCAGCACCTCGGCCACGGCGGCGTACTTGTCCTCGGGGACGGGCTGATCGACGTTGACCTCGCGATAGAGCGCCTGCGCGAGGGGTTTGCGTTCGACGATCGGGATGCCGCGCTCCAGCGCCAGCTTGCGGATGCGTTGGGCAAGCACGCCGCCTCCTTTCGCCACGACGGTCGGCGCGGCCATCGTCTCCGGCTGATACTGCACGGCGACGGCCAACTCGGTCGGGTTCGCGATCACCATGTCGGCCTTGGGAACGGCGTTGGAAAGGCGATTGAGCGCAAGCTGCCGCTGGACCATTTTTCGCCGCGCGATGACCTCCGGGCTACCCTCCAGGTTCTTCATTTCCTCGCGAATCTCCTGCGTCGTCATCTTAATGTCTTGCTCGTACTTCCACTTCTGGAATCCGTAGTCCAAGATCGCCAGCACCAGCAGCGCGATGCCGATCTTGATCGCGGTCCACAGGAGAATCTCGACCAGGTACGCCGCGATCTCGCCCACTCCCATGCCGCTTAGGGCGAGGATCGTGTCGCGATGGTCGTATAAGCTGAGGAAGGCTACGACGGCGATCACCGCGATCTTGAACAGCCCGAACGTTAGACGCACCGCACCGCTCAGCGAGAAGAGCCTCTGGAGCCCCTTGAGCGGATCGAGCCTGGTAATGTCCGGGATCAGCTTCTGCGGGAGAAACAGAAATCCGATTTGGAGCACGTTCACCGCCACCGCGCCCAGGAAAAGCAGAAGTAAGATCGGAAGCAGATGTTCCGACAGCGTCGACAACGTCGAGCGGTACACGGTCACGGCGTCGGCGACGCTGAAACGGGTCTGCGACAGAAGCCATCCGCCGCCGAGCTGATGGCGCGTGAAGCCGCCGAGAAACTCCACCAGCCCACCGCCGAGCATCAACAGCGTCATCGGCCCCAGGATCAGCAACACGGCCGAGCCGAGATCCTGGCTCTTGGCGACCTGCCCCTCCTCGCGGGCTTTCTGCCTGCGATGCGGAGTTGGATCCTGCGTTTTCTCGCCGTATTGGTCGGCCATTGGTTAGTGGGTAGTGGTTAGTGGGTAGTGGGTATTGGATAGTGGGTAGTGGTTAGTGGATAGTGCGCTAGCCCACGCAGACACGGGCGCTGAGCGAATTCCCTTCATTCATCCTTCCTCCTTCCGCCTTCCTCCTTCATCCTTGACAACATCCACTCCGTCCGCAGCGGGGCGTGGAGCGCTTCGAGCAGCGCCGCCATGGTCGGTTCGATCTGTTCTTGGAAGACCCAGGCGGCGGCGCCGATGGTCAACGAGAACGTGGCGAAGGCGAGCATCGAGTTCAGCCCGAGGCCCACCATGAGGATGTTCAACTGCGGCAGCGTGCGGGCGATCGACCCCAGCACCAACAGAGAAAGCAGCAATGCGGCAACCGCCGGCGCGGCGGCGCGTACGCCCAATACAAAGCTCTCCTGCACCAGTACGACGAAAGTCTCGGCGATCGACGTGGGAATGGCGCCGCTGCCGGGCGGAATGGTCGTGAACGTGTCGAGCAGCCCGGCCATCACGATCCGATGACCCCCGATGCACACGAACACGGCCATGGTCACCAGGAACAGCAATCGGGAGAAGAGCGGGATCTCGGCCTCGGCGTTCGGATCGAACACGTCGGCCAACGCCAATCCGCCGATCCGGCCGATCAAACCCCCGGCCAACTGGATGCCGGAGAAGAGCACGACGATGCCCAGCCCCAGACAGAGTCCCACGAACAGTTCGCCGGCGATGAAGACGGCGTAGTTCAGCATGGTGCCTGGGTACTCGATCGCGACGCCCCACTGGGTGGGTGTGATCAGCAGCGCCAACGCCACCGCCAGCAACGCCCGAACCTGCATCGGCACGTCCTTGGCGCCGTAGATCGGCGCCGTCATGGTCAGCCCACTGACGCGCGTAAGCACCAGCGTGAACAGCAAAAACTTCTCGACGTTGAATTCGCGAAGCCAGTCCATAGGAATGATGAATGATGAATGATGAATGATGAATGATGAACAACGGTCGTTCGCGGTTAATCAGCACCGCGTCGGATTATTCATCATTCATCATTCATCATTCATCATTGTCTCTAAAACCTCCCCGGGATACCGCCGATGAGTTCGGTCGCATACTGCACCATGCACGTGATCAACCAGGGCAGCGCGACGCTTAGCACGACGACCATGGCGACGATCTTGGGGACAAAGGCGACAGTCTGCTCCTGGATTTGGGTCAGCGCCTGCAACAGCCCAATCAACAGGCCCACGACCAGTCCGGTCAACAGGACGGGCGAGCCGATCAGCAGCGCCGTCCAAAGAGCTTGGCGACCAATGTCGATGGCGGTTTGGGAATCCATGGGGGCTGGGGACTAGGGGCTAGGGACTGGGGGCTGGGGAATGGGGGCTGGGGAATGGGGGCCTGCGCTCAAGCGTTCAGTGGCCGCCGGCGCGGCGGCCCACTACCCACTACCTACCTACTATCCACTATCCACTACCCACTACAAGGTCACGTAAACGTTTGAAAACTCTCCAACAGCATCCCGACGACAAGGTGCCAGCCATCGACCAGCACGAACAGCAGGATTTTGAACGGCAACGAGATCAACACCGGCGGCAGCATCAGCATACCCATCGAAACCATCACGGCGGCGATGACCATGTCGAGAATCAGAAACGGCAGGTAAATCTGGAACCCGATCAGAAACGCCGTCTTCAATTCGCTCAGCATAAACGCCGGCAACAAGACCCGAAACGGCACGTCGGCGTATGTCATCTCTTCGTAGTCGACCTGCAAAGCGTCCTCCGGCAGGTACTGCATGAACAACCAGATGTCGTCCTCGTTTTCGGTCGATTTGATCTGGCGGGTCATGAACCGGTGAATCGGCGCGGCGCCCTGCGACCACGCTTGCTCCAACTCGATCTCGCGGGCCGTATACGGAGCGATGCCTTCGTCGTACACCTCCTTCCAGGTCGGCGACATAATCAGCAACGTCAGGAACAGTGATAGCGTCGTGATCACCTGGCTTGGCGGAAGCTGCTGCGTGCCGATCGCCTGGCGCAGCAGCGTCAATACCACAACAATGCGGACAAAACACGTGGTCATCAGCAACGCGGCCGGGGCCAGGCTCAGGACCGTCAACAGCAGCATCACTTGAATAGTCGAACTGAGCCCTTCCGGCGAGGTCCACGCCTCCGGCCCGCCGGTCAATCCGTCGGGCAGATCGATCGACAAAGGTTGGTTGGGGATGTCTTGGGCACTCGCCGGCCCAAACAGGCACAGACACGCCAGCACGACCGCCACGCCGGCCAGCACCCGCCGCGAGCGGCTGTTGCGCCAACGGGCCAAGGCGGCACGGCGCCTGCCGCGGTTTAATGTTGTTTCAGGCATGGCGGTTCTCCAATCGTTCGTCGGCGGTTGCCGCGGCGAGCCTCGTCAGACGCGCGTCGTCGAGGTCGCCGGGATGCGCCGGCGGCGGTTCCGGCGCCGATCGATCCCCGGCGAGTTGCCCGAACACCGTGCGGAACGTCGCCGTGGCGCTGTTGGGCTTCGCCTGTTCGCAGAGGCCCAGAAGCCGGTCCACCTCCGGCGGGTCGGTCACCTCGGTCAACGTCTCCGCGCCCGCCGTGGTCACCGATACCAGCAGGAGCTTCTTGCCGCAGCGCAACAGGTGGACCTGCTGGCGTCCGGCCAGCGGGGCGCGGCCGAGGACCTCGAAAACGTCCGGCGGCAGGTTGCTCATTGCCCGCGGCGTAAGGCGGCGCATGGCGTAGGCCGCCAGCAGGAAGATCCCCAGCACCACCGCCAGGCTGCCGCCCACGGTGAGCATCGACGGCAGGCCGCCGGGCGAGCTTTCCGGTTGCGACGATTTCGAGCGACCCGGCGGCGGCAATCGACGCAACGATTCTTCGCTCCGCGCAGGCAACCGCGTCGCCGCGCGCTGAGCTTCCGGCGCCGCCGTCTGCTCGGCAGCGCCCTGTCCTTGGGGGTTTTCGCGAACCGGCTCCGTATAAGCTGCTGGGATGACGTCGCCGTGTCGTGTTTGAGCGTGCAACGGCAATGGAACGGCCGGCCGGGTATCCCACGGGTCCAACCACGCCGGCTCCTGCGCGGCTGGCTCCGACCTGGGCGGTGCAAACGTTTGGGCAGCCAGTCCGGCGGGAAAGGCGGCCACGAGAATCAAGCCGAGCGTTCGGGCGAATGAAGGCATCCGTGCACTTCCTTTTTCTTCGCGTTCCGGTTGAAGTCGGCTGGGGCAGTCCGCCGACTAATGAGGTGCGCGATTAGGTTCTTGGCTTTCTCGACATGTGGGGTGATGTGGCACGGTCGTGTAATCTGTCTACGTTTTGGTGACGCATTGGGAATCCGTCCTGCAATCTCTCAGCGGTTACGCCACGTTGGTTCCGCTAATCAGTTCGGTGACGCGCACACAGAAGTTGTCGTTGAGCACCAGCACCTCGCCCCGGGCGATCAGGCGCCCGTTGACGTAAACGTCGACCGGATCGCCGGCCAGCTTGTCCAGCGAGACGACCGATCCCTTGCGGAGTTTCAGGACGTCTTCGATGTACATGTGGGTGCGACCCAGTTCGATCTTCATATCCAACTCGACGTCGCGGATAAGGTCGAGCGTAGTGGTTTCGGTAGAGGCGGGCGAGCCGGAGAACTCCTCGAACCGGAACGCAGCGGCGCCGCCAGGCAGCCGATCGTCGCCATTGGAGCTGATCGAGTCGATCGCTTGTTCGGCTTTCTCACCCTCGCCCCGGGCCTCGTCGGACGCCTCGCAGAGCGGCGCCGCGGCGCCAGCGTCCTTGGCCTCCTTGAGCAACTGTTCGATGTCGCCCTGATCCATCAGGTTATCGTCTGCCATGGGAATCCATTCCTTTTTGGGGACTATTGCTCGATGAAGTCGCGACGCATCCATACCACAACAAACGCCACGGCAAGGCGGATGAGGCGTCCGATCATGGCTCGTCCTCTCGGGCCGTGCGGCGCTGGGCCACTTCATCGAACTGCTTGAGTTCCTGCCGGCTCTCTTGGTCGCGATGGCCGGCGGCGTGCTTGTCGCGGAGTTTCTCCAGTATGCGCACGTCGCGGTCGACCCCGAGCAGCTTTTGACGGCGGTGTTGGATTTCGGCGCCGACGGCGTCGCGCTGCTCGCCGAGTTGGTCGTGCCGCGATCTGAGCACGCGTTCATATCGCTCGGCGTCGATGAGCCGGTGGACGTTGACGGTCCCCGGAGCGGCCAGCTTGCGGCACGTGCCCTCCAGCCAGCCCAATTCCTCTTCGACGTGGTCGATGCGTTCTCTCAGCACGCCGTCCACCCGGTGCACTTCGGCGAGTTCCTCGCGCCGCTCGTCGCGAGCGGCCTCGCGGAGTCGCAGCAGCGTCGCCAGTCGGAACTTGAACTTCGCCATCAGTTACGATTCCCGCTTGTTGGGCGCCGCTTGGCTTGCAGAGGCCTGGGCCGCTTGCCGAGCGGCCGCCGCCATCCGATCCGCATATTTCCGTTTCAGTTCCAGCAGCCCGTCGCGAGCCTCCTCCAACGTGGACGGTTGCTCGATCGATTGCCGCAAATAGGTGTTCACCTCATCGAGCATCTCGATCGCCGCATCGACCGACTTGTTGCTCCCGCGGCGGTACACCCCGATGGAGATCAGGTCCTCGTGGTCGCGATACGCCGCGAGCAACTCGCGCAGGGCGAACGCCGCCTGTTGGTGTTCTTCGCTGGTCACTTCGGGCATCAGTCGGCTGAGGCTTTCCAAGACATCGACCGCCGGATAATGGCCTCGGTTGGCCAAGCTGCGAGAAAGCCACGCGTGACCGTCCAACAGCCCGCGAACCGCATCGCTGATCGGCTCGTTCGGATCGTCCCCTTCGACCAGCACGGAGTAAAAAGCGGTGATGCTTCCCCTGGGGCTGCGGCCGGCCCTCTCCACCAGTTTCGGCAGCACGCCGAACACCGAGGGGGGATAGCCGCGCGTGGTTGGCGGTTCGCCCGCCGCCAGACCGATCTCCCGTTGTGCAAACGCGAACCGCGTCAGCGAATCCATCAGCAGCAGCACGTCCTTGCCCTGGTCGCGGAAGTATTCGGCAATGGCGGTGGCCGTAAACGCCGCTTTCACGCGCATTAGCGCCGGCTCGTTGCTGGTAGCCACTACAACGACGCTTTTGGCGAGTCCCTCGGGCCCGAGGTCGCGCTGGAGGAACTCGTTGACTTCGCGGCCGCGCTCGCCGATCATGGCGATGACGATCACGTCGGCGTCGGTGTATCGGGCCATCATGCCCAGCAGGATGCTCTTGCCAACGCCCGAGCCTGAGAATATCCCCATTCGCTGCCCCTTGCCGCAGGTCAGCAGGGCGTCGATGGAGCGAACGCCGGTCGCCAGCGGGCGGTCGATTCTCGGGCGGTCACAGGGGTGGGGCGGCCGGCGGCTGAAGGAAGTCCGCTCTGACAGCACCGGCCGCGGACGCCCGTCGACTGCGTTGCCGTCGGCGCCGATCACCCGCCCGAGTAGTTCGTCGCCCACGTGGAGCCAGTGGGTGGTCCGGGAGAGCCGCACGCGATTCCCGTGGCGGACCCCGGTCAGGTCGGTAAAGGGGTAGAGCACGGTGAGTTGGTCGCGAAAGCCGATCACCTCGGCCCAAACCGCCGACCCGGTTTCCCGCTCGATCTGCGCCAACGCGCCGACCGGCGCCGGGAACCCGGCCGCCGAAACGGTCATCCCCGTCGTCCGCGCGACCGTGCCCGTCAGTGCGGTGGGCATCACGTGTTCGAGTTGTTCGGCGAAATCGAGCATCGGTTAGTGGATAGTGGCCATTTGAACACGGCCGGCTACGCCAATTCCTCCTCAATGCGTTCCAGTTGCGCCTCGAACTGCTGGTCGATCATGCCGAAGCGGGTTTCGACACGGCAGCCGCCGGGCGTGATGTCCGGATCGGCCACGAACTCCGCCTCGCCCAGGCCGGACAGCTCGTCGATCAGCACCTCGACCTGCTTGCCCAGTGCCTTGTGGTCGTCAGGGTTCATTAGAATTCGCAGTTGTGCGCTGCCCGCGGCAAGCTCCAAGGCTTCGCGGACGAGCGTCAACGTGATTTCGGGATGCTCTGGCAGTTCGCGGCGGATGAGCCGCTGCGCGATGGCCGCCGCAACGTGCACCGCGCTGGCCTCCCAGTGCGTCAGCCATGCCTGCTTGGCGTGTTGAATTTCCTCGATCACTCTGCGTGCGCTGGAGAGTTGCTTACGGACCATGTTCTCGACCGCATCCATGGCGGCTTGTCGCCCGTCCTGCTCAGCCCGTTTGCGGATGGATTCGGCCTCCCGCTGGGCCTGGGCCACGATCTTCTTGGCCTCGGCGCGCACGCTCGCGACGTACGTCTCCGCCCGCACGCCCATGTCGTCGAAGTTGAACGCCTGGGCGTGCGTCCCGCGATTCCGGTCGGTGGCTCGGATGATGGTCGGCATGGGCAACGCGGTCTAGCAGACAAGGGTTGAATGGCGCCGCGGAAACTCAATGACGCCTTTGGCGACAAGGCGGCGGGCTTGTTCGGCGATTCGATCTTGGGCGTCTTCCACGTCGCTCAGGCGGATCGGGCCCGGATGGTCCAGCTTATGCCGCACGGCCTCCGCTTCCCCGTACGGAAGGCAGCCGACCATCCGATCGATCAGTTCCGGCGACGCGCCCACCAGCGCGGTCAAGAACAACTCGGATCCGGCCGACTCGACGACGGCGCCCAACGCGGCGTCGCTGAGTGTAGCGAGGTCGTCGAACGGGATCGGCTCGCCGCGAAGCCGTTCGGCCAGAGACCGGTCACAGGCGGCCAGGTTGTCGAGGATTTGTGCCGCAACTTCGCCGGCCGAGGCATCGAGAATCCCGGCGACGGCCTGGATCCCCGCCACGCGCCGCCGCATGCCGAGTTGCTCCGCCAGCCGCGATTGGAGCACCCGTTCCACTTCGCGCAGGATTTCCGGATCGGTCTCTTCCAAATTGATCAGCCGGTGGATGATTTCCACCTGCAACGATCCCGGCAGGCTACCCAGGACGCGGGCGGCCCGAGCGGGAGACAGGTGTGAGAGCACCAACGCGATCGTCTGCGGGCGCTCGGCCATGAGCACCGCCGCGAGCTTTTCGCCTTCGGCCTCCTGAAGAAAGCTGAACGGTTGATCGTCCAGTTCGATGCCAGCCGGCTGCCCCTTGGGAACCATGGTCCCGATGCGGTGGAACTCGTCGACTACCCAACGCTGCTCCTGGGGACTGATCTCGCCCAAGTCGACCACTGCCTGGCGGACGCGGGCGGCTTGCTCGGATGGCAGTCTGTCGAGGATTGCACCGGCGTCGGCCGTATCGAGGCTGGCCACGAGCACGGCCGCTTTTCGGATTCCGGGCTCTCGGGGTTGTTCATTGGGAAGATTCATGGTTTATCCTACGTTGCCGATCCAGGTCCTGAGGATGTTGGCCGCGGCGTCGGGGTCTTCCCGGACCAGGTCGCTCAGTTCGTCTCGCAGCGAAGGTCCGCTGCCGGTAAACCGTCCCAGCCGACTGGCCCGCGCGGCGGCGGCCGCGGCAGCCGCGTCGGCCTCGTTAGTGTCCATGGGGACAATTCTCAGCGCCTCGGGCTGTCCGGGGCCAGTGGGCGCGGCGCGGACCATCGACCGCAACATCACGAGGCTGAACAGCGCTAGGCCGACCATGGCCAGCGTACTCCAATACTGACCCAGCCAGACCAGCGCGCCGCCGCCCAGGCTCGGCGCCGGTGGTTTCTCAGCCGGAAGGTCGGGGAAGACGGAAACGTTGACCAGTTCGAGCGGATCGCTGACACCCTCGGCCGGCGGCAGGATATTCGCCACGTGCTTGGCGATCTTGGCCGTTTCCTCGGCACGGATTTGGTCCAGTTGGGCCTTCTCGGGAGTGGCGGGTTCCTCGCCTTCTTTGGTTGGGTGGAGCTTCCGCCCGATGTTCTCGAAATAGCTGTTGGGAATGCTGACCGAGGCCGTCACCCGAGTCGGCGTATGGCCGGTCGTCTCCTTTTCCGTCTCTTCGCCGGAAGGAATGATGGCAACATTTCGCTTCGAGGTATCCTCCGATTCCTTCGAGCCGGCGGCCGTCGTGTTGGCGAGTGCCTGGGCGCGATTGGCGACGTTGGCCCAAAAGCCGGGCGCCTCGGCCGTGCCGCCGCCCTCGCGCGAGTGCGTAAAGCTCCGGTCCTTCCCGCGAATAGCGACCGCCTTCGGGTTGATCGTGCGTTTTATCGAGCGGCTGATGCGCTGCGGATCGAGGACGACGTTGGCCGTGACGACCACGCCCGGCACGTATCCCAACGCGCCGAGGATCTTGTTCTTCCATCTCCGCTCGTAGCGTTCTTGCAGGTCGGCCAGCACGCTGGCGCCGCTGCCGCCGGAGTTCTCCGCGTCGCCGGCGTGGCGCGCAAGGCCGGTCACGCCGTTGACGACGGTGACGGCGTCGGCTCCCAGCCCGGGGATGGCCGCAGCCAGCAGGTGCCGAATCCCCGCCACGCGGGCGTTGTCGAGCTGTTCGGCGCCCTTCGGCCAGACGGTGGCCGCGGCGGTGGTGATCTTCTCCCGCTTGAAGCCGGACTTCGTTTCGATGGCGTAGAGCACCGCAGCGCTCTCAACCCAGGGTATCGAACTGATGATCAGCGCCAACTCCTTTTCCCTTGCGTTTTTGCGCCGCTCTTCTTGCTGGCGTCGCGTGGTGAAGGGGCTATCCGTCTTGAGCGCGTCGTCGAGGTAGCTATGGAAACTCGGCGGCAGGGCCTTGCCATCGGCCAGTGCGCCGATGTAGGCGGCCTGCTGGCCTCGCGGAATGCGAATCCGGTTGCCGTCGACCTCATACGAACTCAACCCCGCCTTGGCGAACGCCGCTTCCATCGCCGGGAGCCGGCTGGCCGGAAACGGCTCGCCGCCCATCAGGTCGACGTCCGGGCCCGACACCTGCACGGTGAAGAGGTACGCCACGCTCACGACGACCACGACCAGCAGCAACGCGGCCGTGATCCGCGACCCAGGCGTCATCGACCGAAACAGATCGGCGATTTGTGAAAACGTTTGCTTGAGGAAGTCCATTTACGCGAGAATCCTCATGGTCTGTTGTTCGAGGTTCTTGGTAATTTTCATGGCGCCTGGGTGATTCGGTTCGTACTTCGAGCGGGGCTGGGCAATCATGCGGCGGCCTTTCGGATGGGAGTCTGTGGAATGCGCAGCGTGAACGCGGCTCCCCCCTCCGGACCATTGGCGACGGTTGCTCCGCCGCCGTGCGCCTCGGCGATGCGTCCGACGACGGCCAATCCGAGTCCCGTTCTTCCGCGTTTGGTGGTGAAGAACGGCTCGAACGCCCGGCGCCGGTCGTCCTCCGAG
>JAUWWA010000319.1 GCA_030617125.1 Pirellulales bacterium
CGGCCCGCGCAGGACTGCTCCGGCGGCTACGGCTATGGCCTGCGGATTCATGAGATTCTCACGCTCAACCTCACCGAGTACGCCGAGCGGGAAGTCGCGTGCGTCGAGCCCAATTGGGACAAGTCGATTTGCGGCGTCCACCAGTTCAGCCACGCGGGCCGCCTGACGGTGATCGATTGCAAGCGGAGGAGAGCAATCGGGGGCGGACTCTCACTACTGAATTTGGCACGTAGGACGAAAAGGATAGGTCGAACAAGAGGTCGGTTGACCTTTATTTCCCATCTTTCTTAAACTTATCGCGGCACATCCGGACCGCTATTTTTTTCCACTTCTTCAAGCCGTGCAGTGCCCCATCGGACGCCAGTTCGACGCCTTCGACGAACTGTTCGCCGGCCGATTTGAACTTCTCCTTCCAGTCGTCGTCCGCGGTGTCCGCCGCCGGCGGTTGCTCCACTGTTTCGTCCGTTTCAGTGGTGACCGGCGCCTCCTCCAGCGGCACGACCTCGACGGCGCCGCCTTCAGGTACAACGCGAAGCAGCAGCAGTGTCGCGTCGTCGTAGCGCATCTGCCGGTCTTCGCGCAGGCGGGTGATTTCGGCGCGCCATTGCTCTTCGGTCACGTTCCAGTAGTCGTCCCAGGCGGGCGGGTTGCCCGACTCGATCCGCCGCAGTGCCCACTCGGCCACCGCGTCGGTGCAGAGCACCAGCAGGTCGTCGTCATAGCAGTGTACGTCGAGTTCCTCAAACTTCAGTAATGTGTCTCGCTTCAGATCGACGCTTCCCAGCGCCAACGGATCGCCCTGGAAGTCTTCGGCTTTCTGAATAGGATAAGTGCGCACCAACTCGCCGCGGCGAACATGGAAGAGGCAACTGTCGCCGATCGCAAACCCGTGGAGCCGCGACGCGCCGAAGGCCCCCGGCTCCTCCTTCTCGACCGGCAGCAGGCGGATCCAAAGCAGCGTCGAGAAGGCGCCAACAGGCAACTTAGCCTTCTGGAACCAGGCCAGAGAGGCCGTGTCGATCTGCTCCGACCACTCGCGGCGCCGCTTGGCGATCCACTCGGCGAAACCGTCTTGATTGGTCGGATCGGGCACGTCGGCCAGGACGGCTTTGGTGAGAATGCCGGCCCAGTGTCGCGAGAACAGCGATGAAGCGACGCCGTCGGCCACCACGGCGACGCCCGCGGCGGCGTCCATCGTGTAGGCATCCTCGTACTGTTCCGGATGTTCAGGATCTTTGGGAAAGGTGAAGACCCGGGCCTGCAATGGCATATGTTTACCTCAACCCCGGCGCTGCTTGTGTTCCCATGTTGAGGAATTGGATCAGACAGACCATGTCGGCGTTAAAGGCCATGCCGCGGGCGTTCGGCTGCAACGGAAAGCCTTCCATGACGGCGTGCCGGTAAAACGGCTCCGGCAGGATGCTCGACATGCGGAAAAGCACCTTCGCCAGTTCGTCCGGCAGGCCTTGTTCACTCGACGGGAACATGAACGGCTCGGCCGCCGTCATCGACAAATGGCAGTTCAGCAGCAGCACGTTGCCGTCGTGGGTGGCCAGCCTCCGGAGTGGATCGGCGTAGGGGATCGGATCGCCGTCCTGCGACTCGCCGTCGGTGATATGCACCACAATCGGCGGAAAGCTGTTCGGGTGGCGGCCGATCCACTCGTTGAGTATCTCGTGCGCGCGGTAGAGCACGTGGCACATCGGCGTGCCGCCTTCCGCCTTCGAGTCGACCCACACCGGCATCTCGCAAGGCACCTCGATCATCTCGCCGGTCGTTTCGTCGGGGAGGTACTGCATTCGAGTGTCGATCCGCGCCGGGTGGGCGCCGATATCGGCGATCGACACAATTCCCCGGCCGGCCAGCGGGCCTTGCAGGACCGACTCGATGATCGGGCTGGCGTTGGCGTCGGTCCGATAGCCGAACACGCCGACGTCCATCCAATCCTTAATCCCTTCGTCGCCACTGGCGCGGATCGCCATGTTCTGCAGCCACCCGTTGATCGCTGCGACCAACTCGTCGCATTTTCGGTTGGCCGAATTTCCCAGCGGCTCTTCCATCGAGAACGACTGGTCCAAGAGGAACAAGAACAAGGCCTTGTTTTGACGACTGATTTCCTGGGTATATGGTGCACGCGTCATTGTTGAATTCCTGGCCTATTGATCCGCTGCTTGTATGCCTGGCACGTTTAGCAGGGTCGCTAAACGTCCTAAATGAACTTCGACGGATAGCCGGATCATTATCGTTCTTGTTCTCCAGAAAGACAAGCCGGCTATTGCCGCTCGTCGCTGTACTCGGCGTCGGTCGGCTTGCTGCTTCGCCACGCAAACGGATTCCAGTTTTTCCACTTCCAGCTTGAATCGGACCGCGGGCGCCGGACAACTTTTCTCTCGGCCTTTTCGACGGCCTTTCGCCATGCCCCCGGCAACGGATAGTCGGCCAGGCACGGTTCGGCAGCCAACTGGAGCATCGCTGCGTCGTCGCCGCTTCTGATTGCCGACTCGAGCCGCCCCAAGACATCCTTTCGAGCTAGCGCCGCTTCATGTTCCGCCCGCCACCGGTCGGCCTCCCTGCAACCGAACAGCAAGTCCTCCCGCCAGGCCTCGAGGAGTCGCTGATCGCGCTTTTCACGTGGCAGATCGGCGGGAATGTCGTAGAGGGCTTTCAAGATGGGTGAACGGCGTTCGGCCAATTCAATCCGAGGTCGCCAGGCGGAATTGACGAACGTCTCGCACTTCGCTTCCACGACCGTTCGCCACGCCGCCACGATCGCTGCTTCCGAGGACGAATCGCCGAGGCGTTGTTCCAACCGGCCGGCGGCGGACACCCGGCGCCGGGCCTTTTCTACCCTCGCCTGCACGCCATATTGATAGCCCTGCGGAAGCTTCGACGCCGCGTCGACGATGTTCCGTTCGCCGGAGAGTGTGATCGATTTCGCCGTCTGCTGAATCAAGTAAATTAGTCGGTCGAGCAGCATGACTCGCTTGCGGGCCTCGGCGACGCGAAGCCGCTGTCGCTCGGCCGGTTCGTAACCGACGAAGAGTTTTTCGTTCCAGGCGTCGACGAGTTGCCGGTCGCTATCTTCGCTGGTTCTTACGGGGACCTTGCAGTACGCCTCCCACGCCTGCTCGCGGCAAACGTACTCGTAGGCGCGGCAGATCAACGGTTGCAGCCGTGCCGGGGCATCCTGGAAGCGCCCCCGGCGATTGAGCGCTGCGACCGCCTCCTTCCATTGCTCCTGCGTCAGCAACCGTTCAATCTTGATGAAGGAATCGGTCAGTTGGCCCAGCGGGGGGACTCGGTTGATCGGCTCGCCCGCCATAGAGAAGAGCCGCCCGGTCAGGTCGCAGACCTCCTTGTCGGGCGACTGCATCAAGTCGGCGTACAAGGCCGAAGCCGCCGGGTTGCGAAAGTCGTCCGAGCGAAAGAGCAACTTGTCGTGGCCGGGTTGTTCGACGTATTTCCGCCAAAGCCGCGGATCCGCCGCCAACGCCCGCAAACCGGCATAGATCACCAGCGCCGAGAAGCGGTCTAGGTCCAACGACAAGAGCGTGCTGTCGTTGCGGCCGGGATGCTGATACGGCTCGACGCCGACCTCCAGGTTCCGCCGCCCGACCAGCGCCGGGACACACATGCAGTCGTAGTCGACCAGCTTGAGTTCGCC
>JAUWWA010000446.1 GCA_030617125.1 Pirellulales bacterium
AGCAGTACCTGGTCGAGGATGACGAGAACCAGTCGGCCTACCTGAGGCTGCCCAACAGCCGCTACTGGTGGTGCTGGTACGGCAGCGAGTACGAGGCGCACGCCTACTACCTCAAGCTGCTCGCTCGCACCGAGCCGAAGGGCGATCTGGCCCCGCGGCTGGTCAAGTATCTGTTGAACAACCGCAAGCACGCCACCTACTGGAACTCGACACGCGATACGGCGATCTGCGTTGAGGCGATGGCCGACTTCTTGCGTGCCAGCGGTGAGGACAAGCCCGAGCTGACCGTTGAAGTCTACTTCGACGGCAAGCTGCAAAAGGCGGTCGAGATTACGCCCAAAAACCTCTTCATGTTCGACAACAAGTTCGTCGTCGAAGGCGCGGCGATCGAGCCCGGACCACACCGCATCGAACTGAAAAAGAAAGGCGCCGGGCCGCTCTACTACAACGGCTACATGACCAACTTCACCCTCGAGGATTTCATCACCAAGGCCGGGCTGGAGATCAAGGTCGACCGAAAGTACTATCGCCTGAAACGGATCGACAAAACAATCAAGGCCGCCGGCTCGCGCGGACAGGTCGTCGACCAGAAAGTCGAAAAATACGAGCGCGAAGAGCTATCCAACCTCTCGACACTCAAGAGCGGCGACCTGGTCGAAGTGGAACTCACCATCGCGAGCAAGAACGACTACGAGTACATCGTCTTCGAGGACGTGAAGCCGGCCGGGTTCGAGCCGGTCGACCTGCGCAGCGGCTACACGGGCAACGACCTGGGCGCGTACGTCGAGTTCCGCGACCGGAGCGTGAACTTCTTCGCGCGGCGCCTCGCCCGGGGTAAGCACAGCGTCGCGTACCGCATGCGTGCGGAGATTCCCGGCCGGTTCAGCGCCCTGCCCACCAAGGCCTGGGCCATGTACGCGCCGGAACTGAAGGCGAACTCGGATGAGATCAGGTTGAAAGTCAGGGACTAGCGCAACAGTTTGGTAGGGTGCGTGAAACGCACCTCTGTTGCGGCGTGAAAACCGATCTCGATGGTGCGTTTCACGCACCCTACTGGACTGATCACTGACCCCTGACAACGGACAACTACCTACCGCTGCACCACCACGCCCATGCCCGTCATCTCCGGCGTGGCCAGCGGGGTGAACTCGTAGCAGCGGTCGGCGTGCTCGGTGTCGTCGACCGCGCGGCAGGCGAGGTAGGCCATCCACCAGCCCAGAAAGGCCTGCGAAAGATAGTGATCGTCGTCGTTGATGCGCGACCACGCGGTAAAGGTGGAGCAGGCGTAGAACGTGCCTTTGAGCCACGGATTCTCGGTCATCTTGGCGGCGGTGATGAAAGGCACCGCGCCGATGAAGGCGTGGCCGCTGACACTGTTGTTGTCGTCCAGCGGCTTCCATCGCGACTCGACGTTCGCTTCGCCGGGCCGAGAGCCGCCGAGAAGAAACTGCATGAACAGCATCGGCGGGGCGCCGACCAGGTATGCCCGCGTCACCCGGTCGCCGTACTCGCCCGCACCGCCGAGCAACGGACGGTCCTCGAACATCTTGCCGACGACCATCAGCCCGGCAAACGCCGGAATGTAAATCTGCCCTTCGCCGAACGTCTTCCAGAACGAGCAGAAACTGTCGGTGTCCGGGCTGCGCACGTCACGCTGATACCAACCCTGGAAATTGTCGTCGAGCGAGGTGTTCGCCAGCGGCGAAGCGAAGGCGACACCCAGCAGCAGGTCGCGCATCGTAATCCACGAGTAGTAGTTGCGATAGTCGCTGCGGATGTTGCATCGAAGCTCTTCGAAGTTCGTTTGCGCAGGCGAGCCGTGGCAGCCGTGGCAGGGGTACGAATCCATCACTTGCTGTGAAACCGGCGGGAGCGGCTCGAGGGCCTCCTCGTTCATGGCTACCAATGGCAAGCGTGGTGACGAGAAGTGGGGCGACGTGTAACTGGCCGAGGTTACTTCCGCGCGTTCCGCACCGACCGAGAATGGTGGAAAAACGGGGTAGGCACCTTTTTCGCCTTCCAAGCCGGGCCGTTGGGCAAGCCTCTCTTGTGGCGAAAATGGAGCCAGTCCTCCATCCTCGGCCGAGGCGAACCGCCATGGCTGTCGGCACGCACCACCGCAGACGAGCAGCGGCCCGAGGAGCACGATCGCCAACAGCCGACGCATACAACTCATCGTTTGGCCTCTGCAAAAAGTCAGCGCAGACCTTGGGCGCAAGGGAGCACAAGCCGATGCGAACGAGGCCTTAAGAACTGGGTCGCCGGCCTCGGCCGTTGCAGAGCACGCCGCCACGGGAGGCGGCATGCATCCGGTCGTTAGGGTTCATCGGAGCTTGCCAGGCAGGAGGATTAGCTATGACCGCTACGCCGGGCAGAGTCGACCGGACCGGGAGAGTGGGCCGTATATCACCCGTCTTGCCTGGCCCGCAAAACCTCACACGCCGCCGAGAAGCCGCCGCCCTCTTCCAACTCGATCCGAACCAACGCCGGCCGCGCGGCGCCGGCCGATGGCAGCGCGTCGAATAGGCGCTGGGCTATATATCGGGCCAGAAGCTCCGTGGTCGTGTTGGACATCGGCAGCAGCAAGCATTCGGACCGCGGAAAGACCCACCGACGCTGGGCAAACGTGACTTCAACCTCCCG
>JAUWWA010000396.1 GCA_030617125.1 Pirellulales bacterium
GGGCCCGCGAGTGCTGACACTTGGCCCCTAAGTCCTTAACCTACAGGTAGTTTCATCTCGACGAACATGTGCGCAAATTGGTAGGGAGTCGCAACGAACGAGTCTAAAACACGCGCGGATGCACCCCGGGCAGGATTTTCGGGTCGCGGGAGTCGAACTGGGGCGGCTCGGCGACCACCAACGAGGTCTTCTGTGCCCGAAGCACCCCCAACCGCTCGTAGCCGGTCGCGCCCATGCCGGAAAGCTGCCAGCCGCCGCCGGTACCCCACGGGTAAACGTAGAACGGCTCGAATCCGAGGCGGCACGGGTCAGACCACTTCACGCCGGCGCGCTCAAGCCGTCGGGCGAGGGCCCGGTCTTCACCGTTACCCATGGCCGGGTATCCGCCGACCCGGTCGAATGCTTTTTGGGTATACGCCCAGCCGCCGTGGAACAGTCCGCCGGTCTGGTGCCGGCTGAGGCTGCCGTCTTTGCGCGGGTGCAGCACCAGCGACGGCCGGGACCACGGTGCCAGCGCCAGTGCGGCCGCCGATGCCCGCAGGGCCCAGGGCAGGTACAGATCGTCGTCGTCCCATACGGCCACGGCGTCAACGTTGTTGGAGACGAGCGCGGCCGCGGCGTTTCGTTTCTCGCCGAGCGAGGGGAAGCGTTTATTGGTCGAGACGAGTCGCCAGCGGTCGCCCTGTTGGCTGTCGTACTGCCCGGCGTCGTCGAGGATGACCAGTTCGCGGTCGGGATGGTCCTGTTGGAGGAAGCAGTGGACCATCCAACCGAGTTGTTTAGGTCGCAGAAACGTGACACAGACGGCGGCGATTTTCATGGTATCCGATTTTCTCCAACAAAGTCGACGGCGCAGCGCAACTTGGTATCGAGCACATCGCCCAGCGCAGAGTTCCGGTTGCCGACGTGTTGCACCAGGCTCGGGGTGTGATACCAGACGGTCCGCCGGGTCTGTGCGGCCCAACGGCCGACGCGGGCGTCGATCCGGCTGCGCGCCCGGACCTCGCCGAGATCGTCGAGGACGGCTTCGGCCGCGCGCCGCGGCAGTGCCCAACAAAGGGCCCCAACCAAGGCCCAACCGCGCCGTTGCTCGTGCCATCCTGTTTGTGCCCGGCGGTACGGTCCCGGGCAATAGGGCGAACACAACGCGACCGCACGGCCGGGCCAGAGCGTTCGATCCAAGTACTCTCGCAGGCCTCGACAGCAGACGATGTCGTCCTGGCAGATCAACACCGCCTCGGCGTCGGGATGTTGCCGCAGCAGGCATCGCAGCGCGTGGAGCCAGTTCGGCCAGGCCCCGCAGCGGTCGGCGTCGTCGAAGACTTGCGCCTCGGCAAATCCAGCCCGCTCCAGGGACGTTGTCGCTAGGCGTAGCGTCGACAGCGGCCGGGGTGCGGTGGTGACACCCACTGCCCATCTCATTGGTGTGGTCTCCTGATTATCGAAAAGCGCCGCGTGTTGCCTGTGGGATAGTCGATTCGCTGGAAACCGAATCGGCCGGCCAACCGACCGGCTAGTTGGTCCTCCTCCGAGCGGTTGGTATCATCAAGCACGATCACGGTCCGATCGGTCACCAACCGATCGATCACTCGCAAAATGCCCGCCCGAGAGCCCGCGTACTTCGGTGGGCCATCGATCAGGATCAGTTCGTAGGCGCATGTCGGCTCCCAGTCGTACCAAGGCGGATCGCCAGCCAACGGCACCAGCACAATCGAGTCGTATCCAGCGGCGAACCTAGGATCATGCTCGAGCGCCGTGTGCCGGCATTGGGCGGCGTCGAACAACTGCGTAGAAAGGCCGCTTCCCGTCTCCAGCGTGACCATGCCCGGTCGCAGCATCGGCCGGACCACCTCCCAGAGTCCCCGGGGAATGGTCCAGTTGTTAAAAACAGGCTTGGTCATCCCGCCGGGCCCCCATTGTAGCGCTCGGCCAGTTCCGCCAGAGCGGCGGCCAAATCGCCCTCGGCTGCGATTTGCTTCCAGAAGACGGGGAACAAGTGGATCGCAGTCTCGATGTTCATGACCGTGTGCCGCTTGTCTCTCAGGAAATGACCAATGTTGGCGTTGACCGTCGCGACCATTTCCCGGGCTTCGGCGAGTAGGCCGGCATGCCAGCCTTGTTTGACCGCACACATGAACCCGTGCAACATCTTCGTCGGCTCCGATGCCTTGCGCGCCGCGTAGCTGCGTACGACGGCTTCGGCGTCGCGCCGCAGATGGACGTAGTAGGCGGTCGGGTACATGTTGTGCAAGCGGCCGAGGAACCAGGCCAGCCGGTTGTCGACCTCGATGTGGTTGTCCGGGTATTGCAACGAGTATCGCATTCGGTGTCCGCTTTCGTGGGCGGTAGTGTAGTTGGACGCGTGGCGGCATGCCCGCTCGAACGTCATGCTCCCGCAACGTCCGGTGCAAAGAACAAACACGTTCATTCGGCAATTCCCCGGAAAAGCCGCTGCCAGCCGGCCCAGATGGTCTCGGCGTCGGCCAGTTCGGTTTCGAGCGCCGCTCGGGCCTGGCGGACGATCTGCATGCGATGTTCTTCGTCGTAGGCGAGCCGGGCGGTGTAGTAGGAGAACTGGTCGTCGGTGTCGCAAAGGTACCCGGTCCGGCCGTGCCGGATCATTTCGGGCCATCCGCCGCGATTTTCGGCAACGACCGGCACGCCGGCCGCCATGGCCTCCAGGGCGACGCGAGGCCAGTTCTCCACCGCCTGACCGTTCGCGTGGACCATCGCGTGCAGCGTGGCGAGGAAGTCTTGCGGCGTTTGCGCTGCGGCAGGCAGGCATTGGGCCCAGCGCGGTGGCCGGCCAAGCCGCGAGCGGACCTCGTCGGCCCAGCCGAGCACCTTGGCTTGGATCGGATGCGGCACGCGACCGTAGATCTCCCACGTGCGGGATGAAAACTTGTCGGCCGAAGGACGCGAAATCCGACCGATCGTGAAAATCTCGCCCGCCGCATGCGGCAGTGGCCGGAA
>JAUWWA010000316.1 GCA_030617125.1 Pirellulales bacterium
GGCCCGCCGCAGCACCGCGGCCAACTCGACGACGCTCAGCCGGCCGGTCCAATCGGCCACGCCGGGCCAAGGCCGCTCGCCGAGGATCTCACGAGCGATTATACGATCCTTGCCGCCGCCGGCCAATACGACTTCCGCCCCGTGTGCGACGATGATTCGCCCCAACAGCTCCCGCCAATGCTCCGGCGGCCACTGCTTCGCCCGCGTGCCGGCGCCGATGTGAAAGACCACTCTCGGCCTGCAAGGGGGGCCTGGACCGGCGCGACCACCGGTCGCGGCTTTGTGCGGAGAAACGCCGGGCGTTGCCCGGCCGCTAAACGGTGAATCCAATTCGCCGAACCCTGAACCCTCAAATCGCGGCCGGCGCGAGTCGATGTCGTCGGGGCGAGGGATGCCCAACTCGGCCATCAAGGCCCAGCGCGACTCGACCTCCGGGCGATTGGGAACGTAGGTGGGACAATCGGTCAGCAGGAACCCGCCGCCGCCGCTGCTGAAGCCCACCCGCCGCCGAGCCCCGCAAAGCCACAAGATCAGCGCGATCGGGAACTCGCCCCGCACGTCGATGCCCAGGTCGATCTTGTGCCGGCGCAGCCGCAAGCCCCAGTAAAACGTCGAGGCGATCCATGCGTACCGCGCCATCGTGCCCCGGGCAAAACGGTTCGCGCGTGCGACGTGAACGCGATCCACCTGCGGCATGACCTCGAACACCTCGCGGTTGCTCGGCCCGGCCAACACTTCGATCGCGGCGGACGGGTACCTCGCGCGCAACGCAGGCAGGATCGCCGACGTGATGATCGCATCGCCGAGGTGGTCCAACTGAACCAGCAGGATGACGCGATGGTCGTGTGAAGTTTCGGGTACGACGGCCGTGCGACATGCCAAGCGGCGAATCCACGACGCGAAACGCCAGGTCGAATACCCGACGAAATCAACCACCGTAAACAGCACGCGCCACCGCAGGCGCACATAGCGATAACGGGCCAGCGGCCGTCTTCGCAGCCGCCGGGCGGTGTCTTGCCGCGATGTTTGCGACTCAGATGATCTTCTCATACGCCTCGCGCACGGCCCGTGCGGCCGCGTTCCAGGAGAAGTTGTTGCGAACGTGCTCGGCGAGCGACTCGTCTCGTCCGCGCGCCAACGCGACGTGCACGGCGCGGCGGATACCTCGGAGGTCGCCGGGCCGAACGTAGAGTGCGCGGTCGCCGAAATACTCTTTGCCGCAACCGCCTTCGGGCAACACGAGCGGCGCGCCCGACATGGCGGCTTCCAGCGCGGCCAGGCCCGGCGTCTCGAACCAACTGGCCAGCACCAGGCAGCCGCAAGCGGCGTACGCGGCGGCCAGACGCGGATCGTCGTGATCCAGCCGCGGCACAAACTGCACGCGCCGGCCGGCCACGCGCCGGCACGCGTCGAAGTACCACTCGTGGCCGGGCACCGCGTCGCCGAGCACGACGATCGACACGTCGGCCCCGCGCATAGCCCGAAGGAAGTTTAACTGGTTTTTTCGCGGTTCGATCCGCCCGGCGTAGAGCACGAAGTTTCGCACGCCGACAAGCTCGACGAACGGCTCGGCGCCGGCCGTGGCGAACCGCCCGTCGGCCCCGTTGGGCGTGATGTGGATTTTCTCCAGCGGCACGCCGAAGTATCGGACCAGTTGCGCCGCCTCCGCGTTCGAGTTCGGCAGCAGCAGATCGACCGCGTGGTAGAGCCGTCGCCGCCACGAGGGCAATCGTGGGAACGCCGCCCGGGCGAGGAACCGCGCGGACGCCGCCAACCGGCCCGGCAGCGATCGCGGTTCGCGCCGGCAATTCGCCAGCGCGAACCAGGCAATCGTCGAGAGCGCAACCGGCACGCCCTTGCGCCGCGCCGCTTCGACCAGCGGCAAGTGCTCCGGCTCACTGCCGAACAGATGCAGGCAATCGGCCGCCTCGAGCGCGTCTTCCCACGGCCGCCACAGCCGCGCGTCGACGCCCGCCGCCGCCAATGCCCGCGCGGTGGCCAGCATCTGGACCTCGCCGCCGCCGGGCGAGAGCATCGCGGTCGGCTTGCCCGCCAGCAGCACGCGTGCCGCATCGCGCGGCGCCGGAGCAGGCGCGAGGGCACGTTCGTGTTGGCTGCGGTGGGAACGATTCATGCTTATCCCTTCCAGCGTCGCAGTGTTCGTTTGGCCCAGTTGCGCCAACCACCGCCGGGAATCTCCTCCAGCGGCGTGACGCGTTCCCAATCGATCATCCGCCGCAGCCGGCCGCGCAGTCCTTCGGGCCGATCGATCCGGACCGGGCGAACACCGCCGCGCGGCGCACGGCTCTCGTACGCCAACGCCGAGGGCGAGAATTGCAGCACGCGGCCGTCGAGCGGCATCCGGGCGACGTGCCGGCCCCGCCAATACTCCACTGCAACGCGATACCCCGCCGGACGACCGGACGACGTAACCGTGAATATCTCTCCACGCCGGATCACCGTCAGCCGCACCTTGCCGCGCAACCGCCACCACGCGGCGAACCGGCTCAGCGTGGTCTTCCAAATCGCGCCGAACGCGTCGGCCGTGTCGAACACGGCATGGAGCACCTGCGGGTAGCGTCCCAAGCGGCCGGTCGGATGCCCGTAGAAAAACACCGGCTCGCCGGCGTGGTATTTCTCCCGAGCGGTCTGGCGAAAGTAGTCGATCGCCGCACGAACCGCCTGTTGTGTTGTCGAGGCACGTCGCGCCCCCTCGCCTTGCACCGCTTCGAGGAAGATGCCCAAGCTGACCGGATGGATCGGGATTTGCAGCACACTGCTTTCATCGGCACAGTTGTCGCCACCGCGTGGAAAAAACGGCAAGTCGTCGTAGGCCAGGCCGAACTCGCTGCTGTGGCTGATGCGCAGGGCCTCCATCGCCGCGAGCAGCCCACGATTGAACCGGCCGTGCGGCGCGGCGAACCCGGAGGGGCAAGCCCGAACGCCTCGAGCGATTCGATCCCGCGGCGGATGTTTTCGAGGTTCTCTTCCCGGGTGCGATACGTGTGGTGCCGCAGCCCGTGCGAGCCGATGTCCAGCCCGGCAAACCGCTTCAACGCGTTACTGTGCGGCAGATAGGCGGCCGCGTTGATGAAGTGGCTCGTTGCGTGCTCGTTTCCGGCGATGGCGCCGTGCGTCGCGTCGAAGTCGACCGCCTCGTATTCGTCGTAGTCGATCCGAAAGTTCAATGCGCTGCGGTACGGGAAGGGAAACGCCGAAACGCACAGCCACACGCCGCCGGCCGCTTCGAGCAGTTCGCGCAGCCGGCCCAGCACCCGATGACGCACGGCGCGGCGGTCGACCCGCGAAATCTCCTCGGCAATGTTCAGCCCGGCGATATTCCATTGGTGTCGCTCGGATTGCTCGTCGAGCACTTCCTCGAAGGGGTCACGGTCCGACCCGCCGCGCAGGCAGTCGACGTCGATGGGCTTCTGTCCGTGGACCGGCGTTGGGCAGGGGCCGCGCCGCGAATCGAACAGCACGAACCGCCCGGCCGTCGCCGATTCGCGGCGGTGACGCAACGGAACCCCCTCCTGCGCAAGCATCCGAACGAACCCCGTCGGGACGTCGTCCAAGACCAGCGGCAGGAGAGGAAATCTGTTCTCGGACATCGGTCGGGGTGGATTGGGGGTTAGGGGCGGGGGGCTGGGGACCAGGGTTCAGGGTTCAGGACTCTGCTTCCAA
>JAUWWA010000337.1 GCA_030617125.1 Pirellulales bacterium
CCGGTGGTCGCGCCAAACAACGTCTTACTCGTGCCCAAGAAAACGAAAAACCGCGCCCGCTGCTTGCGCCGCAAATGAACGGCGCGACCACTGGTCGCGGCTTTGTGGGATTATTTATGATACCCCAACGACTGGACGACCGAGAGCATTTCCTCATAGGTGATGAAACGCCGCCGATGGTGCAGCTTGTACGCATCGATCGTCCGGGCCAATTCCAGCGCCTCGGGCGAAAGCCCCTCGTGCGAGTTGGAGAACTGACGGCGCTCGCACAGCGGCGAGTGGGCCTCCGTCTCGTAACTGCGGCGATCCACGAACGTTTCGGTTGGGGGTTCCAGTACCTGTGACATGCTTTGGTCCTTCTCGTCTGTGACAACCAATCCGGCTCGGGGTGATCTTCCCCACTATCAATCGTAGCTTGCAGTACCGCACACACACTGCGACGCCGCCACGATCCGACGACCATGAGAAGCCTAGTGCGCAACCACGGCTTGGTCAAACCGTCCATGCCGACTGGGACGACCATGACGATCACAGCGGTAGCAACGCGCCCGGGGAGCCTGGACAGCATATCCGCTGCCCCGCATAATATGGGGCATGCGAGACTTCCAAAGCGAAAGCCTTAGCCTCGACCCCCTGCACGGGTACATTCCCTTCACTTCCCCCACGGGCATCAGTGACGGCGATGGCCCGCGCGACGAGGTCTCGGAACAGCAGATCATCGACCATCCGTGGTTGCAGCGGCTGCGGCAAATTCACCAGTTGCAGACCGCCTGGTGGGTCTTCCCCACGGCCGAGCACACGCGGTTCCAACATGCCCTCGGCGCGATGCACCTGGCGAGCCGGGCAACCGACGCACTGTTTGAGAGCCTGCGCGAGGTCTGCCCCGAGACGCCCAGCCGCGGCTACGTCGAATCGCTCCTGCGCCTGGCGGGTCTGCTTCACGACGTGGGCCACGGCCCGTTCGGGCACTTCTTCGACGCGCACTTCCTGGCCGATTACGGCCTGAACCACGAGATCGTCGGCAGCCATATCATCTGCCGGGAGTTGGGCGAGATGATCCGCCGCGTGCGACGCAACCCGAACGGCCGCCTGGAAGACAACGAAACGCTCGACCCGGCGCAAATCGCCTTCTTGATCACCCGGCCCAAGGACGATGCCGACGACGACCACCCGCGGTGGCTCCGCTTTCTGCGCAGCCTTTTCAGCGGGCTGTACACCGTCGACAACATGGACTTCGTGCTCCGCGACGCCTACATGTCGGGCTACGGCACCAAGGCGTTCGACCTGCAGCGGCTGCTCCACTACAGCATGTTCACCACGAAGGGTTTGACGATCCACGAGCGGGGGCTTTCGGCGTTGGTGCGGTTTATTTCGGTCCGGGCCGATCTGTTTCGGGCGATCTATTTCCATCGCACCGTCCGCGCGATCGACCTGACGCTCCAGGAGTTGTTCGCCGCCAGCAAACCACACCTGTTTCCCGGCAACCCCTTGGAACACCTGGAGCAGTACCGGCAGTTGACCGAATGGTCGCTGCTGGCCGATGTCGGCCGCTGGCACAAAAGCGACGACGACGCCTTGCGGGCATTGGGCGAGCGATGGCAGCGGTTCTTGGCTCGTGAAGTCGCCTGGAAAATGGCCTGCGAGCGGACGATCTTCTTCGCGCCCGGCGAGCCGGAACGAAGCAGCGTGTTCAGCAACGAGAAGGTCTTCGAGCAGGCCGTTCGCGACCACCTGCCGCCGGCACTAAAGGATTTGCCGCTGCGGGTCGATACGGCGCGGCACGTGCACCGTCCCGGCGCCCACACGCCCGCCGCCGGACAGAACTTCCTCTATGAACCCACCACCGGCAGAATTCGCAGCCTCGACGACCGCGAGCTGTTCCGGCGGATCGCGATCAGTTTTCGCACCTGCCGCGTCTACGCGCGGGACAATCGCCACGGCAAGGAACTAACCGCCGCCATGGACCAACTCACCGGCGCCGGCGGCGTCGACGATACGACGAATATGTAGAGGCTGGGGACTGGGGACTGGGGATTGGCCGCAGGGCAATGTCCCGGGGATGCGTCCTGGAGCGCGAAATCGCCACGTGCGCCGAGTGCACGGATTTCAAAAACCTGAAACAGTGCCGGAAGCTCAACAACCTGATCGCCAAGATCTTCGGCTTCATTTTTCGCAGCAATCGGATCGGCAACCTGGAGCGAATTCGCGAGGTCGCTGTCGAGCAGTTCGCCCGTGAAATGGAGCGATAAATGTCCAAGATCAAGAACGTTGAGCGGCGGATCTGGGACGTCGAGGGCTTTGCCGTGCGGTTTCTCTATCTTGACAAGACTGACGTCCGCGGCGACAAGACCGGCCTGCCCCAGTACCATTACGATCGCGCCGCCGGCAACGACATTACGGTCGAGGCCTGGAAGGAGACCCGCTTTCGACAGGTCTATCCCGGCTACGACGTCGACGTGCTTGACGGCTACAACAGTTCCGTCCGCGGCAACGCGAAACTGGCCACCGTGCGGCTTAGTTACCGGGAATGAGTGTCCGTGAGTACATGCGGAACGTGGGCCGGGCTGTATCACTTCAAACGTGGAATTGACCGTTTAGCGGGGCAGCAACGCTGCCCGTAATAGTCGGATTTGAGCGGGCCGCGTTGCGGCCCCGCTAGACATGACGGTCAAGAGCGGGCCGCGTTGCGGCCCCGCTAAACATGACAGTCAAGCTGCAACGCACCACGCCTACTACCCACTATCCACTACCCACTATCCACTAACCTCTGGCCACTACGTACCCCGGCACTCCGCACAAATGCCCGTGACAAACATCCGGTGGCCGAGCACCCGAAAATGGTATTTTTCGGCCGCCGCGTCACGGAGTCGCTCCCGGTCGTCGCTGTGGACTTCGAGCAGTTTGTTGCACATCTGGCAGAAGAGGTGGTCGTGGCGGGGGTAGCCGTAATCGTGCTCGTAGACGCTTCGCCCACCCAGGGTCATCTTTCGCAGCATGCCCGCCTCGACCAGTTCCGCAAGCGTGCGGTAGACGGTCGGCCGGCTGACCTTGCGCTGCGCAATCAGGTCCTGGAGGTGCTCGATCAGTTCGTCGACGTCGAAATGGTCGTGGTGGCTGAAGACTATCTCGACGATGAGCCGGCGTTGCTGGGTAATCCGTTTGCCGCCGCTTTGCAGAAACTGGCGAAAGCGTTCCGCCGGCGGCAGCGCGACGTCGACCGAGTGAAGCGAATAACCTTCCGACATGACAACGCGCCGGTTATCCGATTTCGTCCAAGAGCCGCTCGACGGCAGTGTCGAGCTTCTCCGGCGTTTCGTAGGTTCCCTCGGCAATCTGCACGCGGATCGCATCGACCCGATCCTGGCGAATCTCCGGCACGGCGCGGGCCTGATCGACCAGCCGTCCAGCCTCTGAAATCTCGACTTCATCGGTGATCGGCGCCGCGTCGGACGGCGACGTGGGCTTTGGCGCGTGAGAACTGTGCGGCGGGCC
>JAUWWA010000307.1 GCA_030617125.1 Pirellulales bacterium
CTTGGACGTGGCAGTGCCCTTCCGTTTGTCACCGTTTCTTCAATAATACTCTTTTACCCTTTCAATGGGCCGAATGCAACCTCCGCCATGTCCGTTAGCCCGCGTGGAACCGATCTGCAATCTCCGGCGGTCGAGACGTACCTGCTCGGACGGATCGGCCACGGGCGGTGCTTGGAGCTTCAGCAGCGGCTCGTTGGGCAGCTCGCCGGGCGCGACGACGGACAAATCGCGCTGCTCTTGTGCGAGCATCCCCAGATCATCACCGTCGGCCGGGGTGGATCGCCGGAACAGCTCGCCACCGAAAGCCGCCTGCTCGAAACCCGGCAGATCGAGGTCCGATGGGTCAACCGAGGCGGCGGGTGCATGGTCCACTGCCCCGGGCAACTCGCCATCTATCCCCTCGTACCCCTGCGGTGGCACGGGTTCTCGGTCGGCGATTACCTCGAACGGCTCCAGGCCGGCATTGTCGAGACGCTTGACGAGTTGAACATCCGTGGCAACGTCCGTCCCGGCCGCCATGGCGTTTGGGGCCGAACCGGTCAACTCGCCGCACTGGGCGTCGCGGTGCGCGATTGGGTCACCTACTACGGAGCCTGGCTGAACGTCGCTCCGCCGATGGGGCTGTTCCGCCTCGTCGAGACCGATCCGCTCGAGCACACCCGATTGAGCTGCCTGCTGTCCGAGCGCCGCGGAGCCGTTAGAATGCCAACCGTTCGGTCCATGCTGGTTAGGCACCTGACCGAGGCCTTCGGCTGCGACCGGTATCACCTGTACACCGGGCATCCGCTGTTGCGACGAGGATATCGCCGTGCCGGCGATGGCTAAACGGCAACAGGAATAGCACCCACGCCAGAATGTCGATCCGAAATTCCGAAATTCCGAAATCCCGAAATCCCCGATTCCTACCCGGCTGGCTAAGGCGCAACGTGCCCAAGGGTAACGCCGGGCACTTCACGGCGAAGCTCGTCGACGAGTTGCACCTGCAAACGGTCTGCGACCACGCGAAGTGTCCCAACCGCATGGACTGCTATGCGCGGAAGACGGCCACATTCATGATCCTCGGCGACGTGTGCACCCGGGCCTGCCGGTTCTGTGGCGTGAGCAAGGGCAAGCCCGGGCCGGTCGACATGGACGAGCCGCAACGCATTGCCGAGGCCGCGCGTCGGCTGCAACTGAAACACGTGGTGGTCACCTGCGTTACCCGCGACGACCTGCCCGACGGCGGCGCCGAACATTTCTGCCGTACGATCAGCGAAATTCGTCGGGCGACCGACGCGACCATCGAGGTGCTGCCGGGCGACTTTGCCGGCAATGCTGTGGCGGTTAATCGGCTCATAGCGGCCGCGCCGGAGGTTTACAACCACAACACCGAGACCGTCCCACGGCTGTATCGTGCGGTCCGCGGCCGCAAGGCTCATTATCGTTGGACGCTGGAAATGTTCCGACGCATCGGCGCGCGCAACACGGCCATCCGGCTCAAGACGGGCATGATGCTCGGCCTGGGCGAGACGACCGACGAGGTGCTCGATACGCTGGCCGATCTGCACGACGCCGGATGCCGAATGCTCACGCTGGGGCAGTACCTTCAGCCGTCGCCGGCCCAAATGCCGGTTGTCCGCTACGTGCCGCCGGAGGAGTTCGACCAACTTGGCGAGGCCGCGCGGCACATCGGGTTCACGCAAGTGGCCGCGGGGCCGTTTGTCCGTTCCAGCTACCACGCCCGGGAGATGACAGAAGAGGAACTAGGGGCTGGAGACTAGGGATAGGTCATTGGACATTGGGGCTTCTTGCCATTTCGCTCGCGTCTTTCGTAGCATGAAGTGTACGAGTCAAATCCCCAGCCCCTAGCCCAGCCCCCAGTCCCCAGCCCCCAGCCCCCAGTCCCCACTCCTGCCCCGCCACGACCTGACCCTGCCTGACCTGGGAATCGACGACCAGCCGATCCGGCTGAGCCTGTGGTTGGCGCCTCGCGGCAGTCGGGTGACTGAGGGCGAGCCGATTGCGGAAGTCCTCGCCGGCGCCGCCACGGTTGATCTGCCGTGCCCGGCCGACGGCGTGCTGGTCGAAAAGCTCGTGGCCGAAGACGAGCCGGTCCACGTCGGCCAGTTCCTGGCGATCATCGAGAGCAAATAGCCGCAAGCGGCTTCGAAGGGTCTGTCCATTTTGATGCAGAATGAACCCAGAATCGTCAAATCAAGCCCAGTTTTTTCTTGCCTGCTCAGCCCAGTAAACGTAAAGCCACACCAGAATTGCTCTTGACTCGTTGATATAGGTAAGATCTCGCACTAAAATGGACAGATACTCGGTCAGGCGTCTCGCACAGACTCAAGGAGAAAGTCATGTACAAGAAACTGATGGTGCTTGCGGCGGTGATTGTCTGCTGCTGGGCCGGATTCCCGTCGGTGGCCCGTGCCGAGAATGTCAAGGCCCGAGCCGTCCTCGACAGGATCGGCGTCACTCGCGGGATTTGTGTTCTGCTGGGTGACAAGGAATGTGACTTGGCGCTGGATCTTGCCCGCAGCACCCAACTGACCGTCTACGTCCAATTAACACGCAGCGAGGACGTGGAGGCCGCCTGCCGAGCGGCCGACGCGGCCGGGCTGTTTGGAACGCGCATTTTCGTGGAAAAAGGGACCCCATCGCGGATTGGTCTGGCGAACGATCTCGCGGATTCAGTGGTCGTGTTGGGTGACCCGGGAGGCGTGGCCAAGGCCGAAGTGCTCCGTGTGCTCCGACCTAAGGGGAAGGCGATTGTCGGCGAGGCGACGTGGAGCAAGCCGTTTCCTGAAGGGGTCGACGATTGGTCCCACCACTATCACGGGCCGGACAACAATCCTCAGTCACGGGATCGGCTTGCCCGGGCCCCGTACCTGACTCAATTCATCGCCGAGCCCCGCTACGCACCGGCTCCTCAGGTCGCAGTGGCCTCGGCCGGACGCGTCTTCATGGCGTTCGGGCACGTCGCCTGGCACCAGCGTGAAGAGCCCTGGCTGGATACGCTGGTGGCTGTCAACGGTTTCAACGGCACCATGCTCTGGAAGCGGCCGTTGACCTCGGGAATCATGGTCGATCGCAGCACGATGATCGCCACGCCGACGGTCCTTTACGTGGCCGACGAGAAGTCGTGCAAAGTGATCGACGCCGCCACGGGCAAGCTCACCGACGAGATCGTTCCGCCGGCGGAGCTGACCGGTGGCACGTTCTGGAAGTGGATGGCCCTGCAAGACGGAGTCCTTTACGCGTTGATTGGGGAAAAGGAAACGCAAGATCCGGCAACCCGCTGGCGCACAACCGCGCACGGCTGGCCGTGGAGCGGGATATCGAAGGGGTACAACGTGCCTCAATACCAGTGGGGGTTCGCCGAGACGCTCCTGGCGATGGACCCGAAGACGAACGAAGTCCTGTGGCATCACCGGGAGGATCCGCCCATCGACAGCCGGTCGCTGTGCATGAGAAACGGCCGGATCTTCTTTTGTCATTTCGGCCGGTACCTTGTGTGTTTGGACGCCAAGACCGGCCGGTTGATCTGGAAGAGAACGGCCGAGAAGGACCCGGAAGTCTTCCAGGCGATCGGGCGCTACCGTCCAGGCCACGGCCCAGTAGGCGGCTGGAAGAGCACGGTCTACCTGAAATGCACCGAGCAGGCACTTTACGTCGTCGGTCCGCAAGTCGATTGGCTGACCGCGCTTTCGGCCGAAGACGGACGAGTTCTCTGGAAGCATCCCGCCAAAG
>JAUWWA010000192.1 GCA_030617125.1 Pirellulales bacterium
CTCACTCTCGCTTTGGCGGAGGAGCGTCCTGATAAGGTCTTCGTTCATTACGTTGACAGCCCCTCTATCAGCGGCAAATTGCTGGTAGCCCTGATAGCGTGTCTATCGGGGCGGTGCAGCCGGCACTCAGCACTTGTGAAACTTCGGAGAACAGTAGCTTGTCATTCATTGCAGCAGTTCCTTTCATTGTCAGGAGTCGGGGTAATCGAGTAGATTTGCGCGATGTTGAACCCCATGTCCAACCGCCGGCACCATAGCTCTTAGGAGGAGGCTGGATTGGCGGGAGGGTTTCGAGTCATAGCGCGTTCGAAGGTTTCAAGCATGTACGTCTGATGAGACTCGGCAGGCTGGATTTCCACGATCTTGGTTGTGCCCAAAAACGTCCTATATTGGAGAGTGATTGCAATCGATTTGAGCGGCAAGGAATTGAGAAGCGCTCCAGCGGGGTAGGGAAGGTTTTCAAAATTGAAAGCCCAGATGGCTTCTGTATGTGGTGGAAGTTCCACCCACCCCCGCTCACCAGCATGCGTACCCTTTGACGATGACGGTTCATGAAGACTCAAACCAATGGTATTCTGGCTTTCCGTTCCCCCTCGCAGCACGACGGATCGTATCACTACAGGATGCAGCGTTGGGTTCTTGACACAAAGCCCAACGCTTCCGTCTGCATGAAGGCTCACTCCTTCGGGTTTCATTGATTCGCAAATCTCACGTTCAAGCTTCTTGTTGCGGTGCCGGTTGTAGTACCAGATGACAGCCGCCCAAACGGCTGAAGCAGCGAGCCCTCCGGCTACGCCGCTCACCACGTCGCCTAAGTGGAAGGCGCAGTATACCATTCCACCCTGCAGGAAATTGAAAAGGTATCGCATGAAGTCCTCCTCACATACGAATAGGCAACCAGCAGCGACAAAGGTAACGGCCAGTAGCCGCGCGAACGTACCCCATCCCATAGTCTTGTACCACCGTGTTAATGGCCCGCCCTCAATTCGCCCCCAGTTCCTCCAAGACTTCGGAAAAACCACACCTGGCATATCGAAGTAGTGTAGCTGCTCATAAAGATTTGTAACCACACGCGCACACTCCTGGTGCTTCTTGGCATTCGTATACAGGAAGAAATATGCGACTCCTGTGATGGCCAGAATTGAAAGTGACAGACCGGTCTGCGATGTCGACGACAGCTTCAGTTTAGCAGTACCGAAGGCAGTCACAGCGTAAAGTGTTATGAGTGCAACGACTGTGCGGTCCTCAATGCTTTTGCGGTATGCGATTTGAGTCCATGTGCGTTCCAACAGCTTTTCCATTCGTGCTGTTCGTTCCTGCAAAGAAGTGGACGGCCGTTTTGGAGTATTGGCATTGGTTGCCGCGTTGCTCGACTCTGTAGTTTCTGTGACTCGGTGGTGCATTGTTCATTTCTCCTTGTCACGTCCACAAATCTCGGTCCAGCATGCGGTAGTTGACGGCTTCGTTGAGGTGCATCGGTTCGATGGCGTCGCTCGCTTCCTGGTCGGCGATGGTTCGGGCGGTGCGGAGGATCTTGTCGTGGGCGCGGGCGGATAGGCCCAACTCGGTCATCGAGGCCTTTAAGAGGTTGCGGCCCTCGTCGTCGAGCCGGCAGAACTGCCGCGTCTGGCGGTGCGTCATGTCGGCGTTGTGGCGGGTGCGGCTGCCGGCGAACCGGGTGGATTGAATGCGCCGGGCGGACATCACCTGCTCGCGCATCTCGGCGCTCGACGTGCCGGGCTTGCCGCCGGAGAGATCGCGAAACGGCACCGAGGGGACTTCGATGTGGATGTCGATCCGGTCGATCAGCGGCCCGCTGATCTTGGACATATACCGCTCGATTTGCGGCGGCGTGCAATGGCAGTTTCGCCGCGGGTCGCCCCGATAGCCGCACGGGCAAGGGTTCAGCGCGGCGATGAGCATGAAGTTGGCCGGGAACGTCGTGCTGCTCAGCGCCCGGCTGATCGTCACCGTGCCGTCTTCGAGCGGCTGGCGGAGCACCTCGAGCGTCTGGCGGTTGAACTCGGGCAGTTCGTCGAGGAACAGCACGCCGTTGTGGGCGAGGCTGATCTCGCCGGGCCCGGGCACCGAGCCGCCGCCGACCAAGCCCGCGTTGCTGATCGTGTGGTGCGGCGCGCGGAACGGCCGGGTGGCCAAGAGCGGCTGGCCCGGCTTCAACCGGCCGACCGTACTGTAAATCCGCGTGGTCTCGATCGACTCGCCGGGGTTCAGGTCGGGCAGGATGGTAGGCATTCGCTTCGCAAGCATCGTCTTGCCCGAACCGGGCGGGCCGATCATCAGCAGGTTATGGCCCCCCGGCCGCGGCCACGCACAGCGCCCGCTTGGCCATCTCTTGGCCGCGGACGTCGGAGAAGTCGAAGTCGTAAACGGCCAGCTCGCGGAAGAGGTCGTCCAAGCGCGACGGGCAAGGCTCGATGTCGATCTCGCCGGTCAGGAAGCTGACCGCCTGGGTGAGGCTAGAAACCGCCATCACGTCGATCCCCTCGACGACCGCCGCTTCGCCTGCGCTGGGGCTGGGCACAAGCATGCCGCGGAGTCCATCCTGCTTGGCGGCGGTCATGGCCATCGACAGCGCGCCCTTGGTCGGCCGCATGGTGCCGTCGAGCGCCAGTTCGCCGACGACGGCGTATTGGCCGAGTCGGTCGGATTCGATCTGTCCGCTGCCGGCGAGAATGCCCAAGGCGATCGGCAGGTCGAACGAAGCGGCGTCTTTTGGCAGATCGGCGGGCGCGAGGTTGATGACGACGCGGCTTTGGGGCCGGACGAAGCCGGAGTTGACCATCGCCCGTTCGACGCGATGCGTACTCTCCTTGACGGCGGCCTCGGGTAGCCCGACCAACACGTTCTTCGGCAGCCCGGCCGGCGACACGTCGACCTCGACCTCGACGGGCACGGCGTCGATTCCCAAGAGCGAAAAGGTTTGGAGCTTGGCGAGCATGGGTGGACTACCCGAGTTCTCGATCCACGCAAGAGGTTCGCACAAGAGTGGGCCGATCCCCGTTTACGTTACGTGCCCCCACATTGTGGCAGGGGAAGGCAAGTATTGCAAGCCCCCCGGTTTCGATGGCCTGCTTTCGTAGTACAATTGCCGCATTGCTCCAGGTATCCGCCGCCGTTGCGAAAACATGAGAAAACTCGCCGTCAAGCAAGTCGTTCTGTGGTCTCTGTTGTTGACCGTCGCGATTGAGGCGGTGACGATTGTCCTTCGGTTCGGACTGAAGCTGGAGTCGAGCCGCGAGACGGCGTCGACCGTCGGGGCGTTCACCTGTGGCATTCGCATCCATCACGGCTACGTCGGCGTGTTGATCGTTGTCGTCGCCTTGCTCTGCCTCAGGATGCGTCCGGTGTTGTCGCGGTGGATGCTTGTCGTTGGCGTCGCGCTGGTGTGCAGCGACCTGATTCACCATTTCCTGGTGCTCTGGCCGATTGTCGGCAGCCCGGAGTTTCATCTGGTTTACCCGTCGCCTTGACGAGAGCCGCCACGGCACGTGCCATTCCGGGATGGTGAGATCGGCCGCGGTAGCGTATACTGTAGTGAGCAACAGCCCCGCGCCGCATTGAGGGGCTTGATTTCGGCGCACGTGAAAATGCCCAGTGATCGACTGCGTCGCTGGGTCGCCTTCGAGGCGGCTCGATTGATGTACGACCGGGAGGAATCGGAATACTTCCGGGCGAAGATGAAGGCCGCGCGGCGAATCTGCTCCGGCGATCCCAAGCCGAGCGATTTGCCCAGCAACCGCGAAATCCGCGACCAGATTCAGACCTTCGCCAGGCTGCACGAAGGCGAGCGCCGCGACGAAAACCTTCTGCAGATGCGCATCGAAGCGCTGCGGATGATGCGGATGCTCCGAGCATTCCGGCCGCGGCTGATCGGCAGCACGCTGACCGGCCACGTTCGCCGCGGGTCGGACATCGACCTGCACGTGTTCTCCGACAGCGTCGAGGCCGTCTCGACGGCCTTGGAGGCCGAGGGGGTCGCGCACGAGGTGGAACGCAAAAGGGTCCGCAAGCAGGGCGTCCAGCAGCTTTTCACGCACATCCACGCCCGCGGCCACTTCCCATTCGAACTGACCATCTATCCTGCGAACAAGGCGCACCACGTGTTCAAGAGTTCGGTCACCGGCAAGGCGATCGAGCGGGCAAGCATCGCTGAACTGGAGCAGTTGCTCGCGCGCGAGTATCCCGGCGTGCCGTTGGAGCAGGCGGTGCTCGAGGCCGAGAACAAGGTCGACCGATTTCAGATCTACGAAATGCTCCTGCTGCCGCTGGAGTACGTCAAGGAGAACCCGAAGCACCACGCTGAAGGCGACGTGCTCTACCACAGCCTTCAGGTGTTCGATCTCGCCCGGGACGAACGGCCCTACGACGAGGAGTTCCTGCTGGCGGCGCTGCTGCACGACGTGGGCAAGGGGATCGACCCCCCGGAGCACACGGCCGCAGCGTTGGAAGCGCTCGAGGGCTTCATCACGCCGCGCACCGCGTGGCTGATCGAACATCACATGGAAGCGCACGCGCTGCGCGACCGGACGCTGGGCGCCCGGGCGCGCCGGCGGCTCGAGGCCTCCGACGACTTCGACGAGCTGGTCCTACTGTCCGAGTGCGACGAGCAGGGCCGAGCGATCAGCGTCGAAGCGCCCGAACTGGACGAAGCCCTCGACTATCTCCGTGAACTGGCCGCGACGTGCGGCGAGTAGCCCGCACTTCTCACGACCAAGGCACGAAAAACTTGATCCAGCGGAACCGCAATCCTGACCACTGCAACAATTGTCATCGCGTGAACTGCTGACACCAGTAGATGGCGCCGCCCGGCGTGCGGTAGGCGGCAACGCCGATGCGTCGATTGCGGGAACTGAGGATATTCGCGCGATGCCCGGACGAGTTCATCCACGCGGCGACCACGGCCCGGCTATCCGGCTGGCCCATGGCGATGTTCTCGGCGACCGGCCGGC
>JAUWWA010000045.1 GCA_030617125.1 Pirellulales bacterium
ATCACCTGTTCCAGCTTTTCTCGCTCTTTGCCGACGACGCGGGCCGAAAGCAGATGGCCGCGACGTACCGCTCGGGCGGTTTTGGCTACGGCGAGGTGAAGAAGGCATTGGCGGCGTTGGCCGAGGATTTCTTTGCTGAGCCGCGCGAGCGTCGCCGCGAATTGCAGTCGCGTCCGCAACGCCTTCGCGAGATTCTCGGCGACGGCGCCGCCGTGGCCCGGAAGAAAGCTGCCGAAGTGTTGTTGCGAGCCCAACGGGCATGCGGCGTAAAAGAACGAGTCCTAACCTCCAAGCCCTCAGCCCCCATCCCCACGCTCGTCTCATGCCCGACATCATCGGCATCGGCACCGACATTACAGAATGCCTGCGGATCGCGCGGATGATCGAGCGGCACGGCGAGCTGTTCATCACGCGGGTGTACACGGCGGAGGAAATCTGCTACTGCCAGAGCCGCGCGCAGGCGACGCAGCACTTCACCGGCCGCTGGGCCGCCAAGGAAGCGATCCTGATGTCGTTGGGCACCGGCTGGCGGAAGGGGATTTCGTGGCGCGACATCGAGATTCGCAACGAGCCGGGCGGCAAGCCCGTCGTCGCCCTGCGAGGCGGGGCCAAGGAAGTCGTCGAGCAACTCGGCATCGCCGAAATCCTCGTGAGCATCTCGCACTGCCGAACCCACGCGACGGCGTACGCCATTGCGGTGGGATCAGGCCGGGATTAGAGCTTGGGGCTTGGCCACGATTGTGGCGCGTGCCATAGTCCGCGTCATGGCTCGACCTCTGCGTATCGAATTCCCCGGCCGCTTCAAGGACCGTATAGTCGAACAGGAGGGCTACTTCTCCGAACTGAGCCGCTACGTCCCCTTCCCGGACAAGTAAGGGTGAAGCCCGGCAAAACTACTTCTTCGCGGTCTTCTTCTTGGTCTTCTTCTTGGTCGTCCTTTTCTTGGTCGTCTTCTTCCTGGTCGTTCTTTTCTTGGCGGTCTTCTTTTTCACCGCCCTCTTGCGAGTTCTCCGTCTGGTGGGGCCTCTCTCGGCCCGAGCGCGGAGCAACTCCAACGCGTAGGCGAAGGTGACTTCCTCGGGCGTGGTTCCCCTGGGCACCGAAGCATTGGTTTTGCCGTCGGTAACGTAAGGACCGTAGCGGCCGTCGAGCAACCGGACTGCCTCGCCCGTCAGCGGCGAGGCGTCGAAGGTCTTGATCGGCTCTTTCTTACGTGCCGCGCCGCGGCGCGTCTTGGGTTGCGCCAGCAGATCGAGCGCCTGCTGGAGCGAGACGTCCAGCGGCGAAAGCCCAGCCGGTAGTGAGCGGGTTTCGTCACCGCACTTGATGTACGGCCCGTAGCGCCCGTTGTGGGCCACGACCTCGTCGCCTTGCGCCGGATGATTCCCCAACGTGCGCGGAAGCGAGAGCAACTTCAGCGCCAGCGCCAGGTCGACGTTCTCCGGCTGCATGCCTGGCAGCAACGAGGCGTTTTGCGGCTTTTCATCGTCGTCCGCCGTGCCGCGTTGCACGTAAGGTCCGAAGCGGCCGACTTTGAGGAACACGGGTTTCCGGGTGTCGGGACAAATCCCGATGGGCTCGTCGCCGGCCGCGGCTTTCTCAAGCATTTCCAAAGCGGACTCGACCGTGACCTCGTCGGGCGGCATGTTCTCGGGCAGGCTGGCGCGGCGCTGGCCCTGTTGCAGGAACGGCCCGTAGCGACCGACACGAACGTAGATCTCTTCAGCTTGCTCGCCGGCGCCGTCCGGCTTGCCGACGAGCACCTGGCAGATATCGCGGGCGTCGATTTCATCGATCTTATTCTCTAGTTGTTGCTTGAGGCCGGGATGGGCGTTGCCGAAGTAAAATGCCTTGAGGTACTCGGCGCCGCTCATCTCACCTCGGCTGATCGCGTCCAGTTCGTCTTCCATCTCGGCGGTGAACTGGTAGTCGACCAAATCTGGCAGATGGGCTTCCAACAGGTTACTCACCGCGAACGCCGTCCAGGTGGGCACCAAGACGTTGCCGCGTTTGATCTTGAAAACGTACTCGCGGGCGAGAATCGTGTCGATGATCGAGGCGTACGTACTGGGCCGGCCGATGCCCATTTCTTCGAGCGTTCGCGTCAACGCGGCCTCGCTGTAGCGGTTGGGCGGCTGCGTGGCGTGGCGCTTCGGTTCCAATCGGCTACAGGTGAGCACCTCGCCGGCCGTCACCGCGGGCAGGACGTGGTCACGGTCGGCCAACTCGGCCTCCGGATCGTCGGAGCCCTCGACATACGCTCGAAGATAGCCGGGAAACTCGATCGTCTTGCCGCTTTGCGCGAAGACCGCCCCGTCCGCCTCGACGGTAATCGTGATGCGATGTCCCCGCGCGTCGGCCATCTGGCTGGCGACCGTCCGTTTCCAGATTAGGTCGAACAGCTTGAACTCGTCGGCGCTGAACACCTCGCGCATCGCCACGGGGAATTCGAAGGGATGGCCGGCCGGGCGAATGGCCTCGTGCGCTTCCTGGGCGTTCTTCACCTTAGTCTGGTATACCCGGGGCTTGTCCGCCAGGTACTGCTTGCCGTACTCGGAAGCGACGAGATCTCGCGCAGCCTTGACCGCTACGGTCGCCAGATTCGTCGAATCGGTCCGCATGTACGTAATGTGGCCGTTCTCGTACAGGTTTTGCGCGATCTGCATGGTCCGCCGGGCGGTGAAGCCATACTTCCGGTTCGCCTCCTGCTGCAACGTGCTTGTCGTAAACGGCGGATACGGCCTGGTGGTGTACGGCTTGTCCTCGAGGTTCGCCACGCGGCACTCGGCGTCTGTCAGCCGCCGCACCAGGGCCTCGGCCTGCTTTTCGTCGAGCAACAGAAGGTTGGCATTCTTCAGCTTGCCGGTGGCCGGATCGAAGTCGCGGCTGTTGGGAATCTTCCGGCCGTCGACCGAAACCAACGTCGCCTCGAAGTTCGCGCCGCCGTCCTCGACGAAAGTGCCAACCAAGTCCCAGAACGTGGCGGCGACGAACGCCATCCGCTGCCGCTCCCGCTCAACGATCAACCGGACCGCCACGCTTTGCACCCGCCCGGCGGAGAGCTTCGGCTTGATCTTCCGCCACAGAAGCGGCGAGACGTCGTAGCCGTAGAGCCGGTCGACAATTCGGCGGACCTCTTGCGCCCGGACCAGATCGTCGTCGATTTCGCGAGGCTCAGCCAACGCTTCGCGGATCGCCTCCGCGGTAATCTCGTGGAAAACGAGCCGGTGGACCGGCACCTTCGGTTTGAGCACCTCGCAGAGATGCCAACTGATGGCCTCGCCCTCGCGGTCCTCGTCGGTGGCCAGATAGAGTTCCTTAGCGTCCTTCAGCAGTGCCTTGAGCTTGCGGACCTGCTGCGTTTTGTCCTTGGGAACGATGTAGACGGGCTCGAAATCCTCGTTGACATTCACGCCGAGGTAGGCCCAGTCCTCGCCTTTGAATCGTTGGGGGATTTCCTTAGCCCCCTGGGGCAGGTCGCGGATGTGGCCGATGCTGGCCTCGATGGCGAAGCCGGCCCCGAGAAACCTGCCGATGGTCCGAGCCTTGGCGGGGGATTCGACGATAACCAGCGACTTTCCGGCGGCATTGGATTTCTTGCCCATGGCAACACTGGCAATCTGGGTGGTTCAGGAAGGGGCCGTCACTATGTATCAGCAATTCGGCCCCCCAATCCTGAGTCGGCCGACACTTGGACGGATCATCGTTTCATTCGCCGCGATCCGGCTCAACGGCAAGGCCTGGAATTGTAGCAGCCGTTGCCATTCGCACAATCCATACTCCTTTTCGCCGAAGGGGCTTTTGGGATTGCATTTGGGACAACGCACCTTAGAATTAGCGGATTCCGGCCGTGCCGGAGCAGATCACACCACTACTACCTCGGCGGCCTGCTTGTCAAGACGAGTTTGGCCGAGAACCCCCACTTTGGAAGGGCATTGACACGATGGCTAGCCCATTTCGTGTATTTCGCAAACATCAAAAAGTGATGATCGCCACCCTCGGGGTGCTGGCGATGGTCGCATTTGTCTTCCTGCCGATCGTCTTGGACCGAATGGGGGCTCGCACTATCGACGATCCGGTGGTTGTCAAGACGAGCAAGTTCGGAAATCTCAAGCGGCGCGAAATCGAAATGCTCCAGTGGCAGCGGCAATGGGTGCTCAATTTTCTGCGTCGCGTGCAGCAGGCCGTCGACGAGAAGAGGGTAAGCGAGAAAAGCGAGAAAACCGGCCGCATGGCTACGGCGGCTCGACAGGTCGAGCAAAATATCGGGCCCGCCACCGAACAGAGTGTTGTCGACACCTGGCTTTGCGCCCAGTACGCCGAGCAGCTTGGCGTGGTCGTCAGTAATCGGGTCGTCAACGGGTTCATCGAGGAATTGACCGAAAGCGAACTGACGGCCGGGGAGTTGGAGGCGATCATCGAGAGCGTCGGAGTCAGCCCGCAACGGTTTTTTCCCTGCTTGCGCCACGAGTTGCTGGCTTTGCGGCTGCAGCGGATGTTCGCGGTCAGCTTGGCCGGCACGACCCCTGCCCAGCGGTGGGACTATTTCACGCGGCTGAAACGCCGAGCCGACATCGAAGCGGTTCCGGTCGCGGTCGAGAAGTTTGTCGACAAGGTCGCGGATCCGCCCGAGAAGGTCCTGCGGGAGTTCTTCGAACAGCACAAGGAAAACTATGCACATCCCGCTTCGCCCGAGCCCGGCTTCCACGAGCCGTACAGAATCGCCGTCCGCTACTTCCGAACCGACTATGAGAAGTTCCTTGCACCAGACGCCGTGACCGACAAGGAAATTGAGGAATACTACCAGGACCACAAGGAGTATTTCGATCAGAAGACCTCCGAGATGCAAAAGGAGTCGGCAGTCGAGAAGGCTGAGGAAGCCGGACAGGAAAAGGGGATGGTAGTCGAGATGGCCGAGGAAACTGAGGAAGAAAAGAAATCGGAGTCTGAGGAACCGAACGAGACTGAGGAGGAAAAGAAATCGGAGCCCGAGGAGCCGAAGGAAACCGCGAAACCCGGTGAAGCGTCAAAGGACACGTCCTTTGAACCAGTGGCCTCGTCGATGATGCTTACCGCGGCGCTACAGGAGGAAGCGCTGGAGGATAAGGCGGCGGAAGACGCCGTTCCGGCTGCCAACGAAGAAGAACCCGACCAGCCCAAAGACGTCGCACCGGCCGCCAAAGAGGAGAAATCCAATAAGCCCAAAGACATCAAGGAGGTCTTGGCCGGTCCCGTCGGGGAGATCGTCCGCAAGGAGTTGGCCGAACGCAACGCGATGGAGAAGATCGGCGACGCCTTCAAACAAATCGAGGAACTGGTTGCCCGATACCGGGGCAAGCGGGTCAGGTACGACGCCGACCTAGCGGGAGGAAAAGCAGGCACACCTCCGAAGGAACTTGACTGCGAGGCCCTGGCGAGGCAACACGGCCTGTCGACCGCGCTGACCGGCTTGATCTCACAGTTACAAACCCAGGAGTACGATATTGGCCGATCGCTGGTGGGCGGCCGCAACGACTTCGCCTATTTCGCCTATCGCGACAATTGGCTGAGCTATCTGACGGCGACTTCGATCGATCAGCAGGGCAACCAATATCTGTTCTGGAAGACCGACGAAACCAAGGCGAAGATTCCAGAGTTCGACGACGAGGGTGTCCATCTGCAGGTGCTTCACGCATGGAAAATGGTCCGGGCCCGGTCGCTCGCAAGCAAAGAGGCCCAGCAGTTGGCCGAAGAAGCCCGTGGAGCCGGAACCTCGCTGAAAGAGGCGCTGGCGAACCGGCCGGGAATCGAAGTCATCGAGCCGGCGGCGTTCAGTTGGATGACCCGAGGCAGCGTGCCGGAGATGTGGTCGCCCTGGACGCCTGCGCGAATGAGCGAAATCGAGGGGATCGACCTTCCCGGACCCGATTTCATGCGGGCCGTGTTCAACATGCAGCGCGGCCAGGTCGAGGTGGCGATGAACCTTCCCCAGACCGTCGCCTACGTCGTCCGCCTCGCCGAACTCACTCCGACGCCGAACGTGCTGTGGGCCCAATTCGAGAGCGACCCGTACGTCACCTATCGGGACGTAGCCCGCGGTGAGCAGGGCGGGATCGCCCGAGCTTGGCGTGACGAACTTAGGTCCAACGCTGCCCTGCAGTGGATGCGCAAGCCCGACCAGCGCTCCCAGCAGTAGGTCCGCGTGCCGAAACGTTGCCGGGATCCATGCGTCGAAGTGGAGGCTCGGCTGCCTCTGGGTTCGGCCATTGCGGCTTGGAGAGTGTGCTACTGCTTCGCACAAGAAGCACCGATATGTGGTGAGCGGCTAACGGCCATCCCCACGACAACCCCTGAAAGCGGCTCACCGACGTGCCTTGTGTCCACGCTTCCGATCGCTGCAAGCTGCGTGGACGCGGCGAGTAAACAAGCTCTTCTCTATCCGCGCCGCGGCTTGAACACCACGGTGGCCAGCGGCGGCAGGGTGACTTCGATCGAGGCGGGCCGCCCGTGGCTTTCGGTCGGCTGGCCCATCACGCCGGGGCCGTTGCCCATGTTGCTGCCGGAGTAGTACGACGAGTCGCTGTTGAAAATCTCCTCGTACCAGCACGCCTCCGGCACGCCCAGGCGGTACGCGATGCGCGGCACCGGCGTGAAGTTGCAGCAGACGACAAGGAAGTCGGCGGGGTCCTTCGCGCGCCGGATGAAGCTGAGCGTGCTTTCTTCCCAGTCGTGGCAGTCGATCCACTCGAAGCCGTGGTAGTCGAAGTCGACCTGGTGCAGCGCGTGCTCGCGGCGGTAGATGCGGTTCAGGTCGGCCATGCACTTGCTCAATCCCTGGTGCGACTCCCACTGCATCAGGTGCCATTGGAGGCTGTTGTCGAAGTCCCACTCGCTCCACTGCCCAAAGTCGCTGCCCATGAAGATCAGCTTTTTGCCGGGGTGGGTCCACATGTAGCTCAGCAGCAGCCGCAGATTGGCGAACTTCTGCCACAAGTCGCCTGGCGCCTGGTCCAGCAGCGAGCCCTTCATGTGGACGACCTCGTCGTGCGAGAGCGGCAGCACGAAGTTCTCGTGGAAAGCGTAGATCAGGCTGAAGGTCAGCTCATCGTGGTGGTACTTGCGGTGGATCGGCTCGTGGCGGAAGTAGCCCAGCGTGTCGTTCATCCAGCCCATGTTCCACTTGAGGCTGAAACCGAGGCCGCCGACGTAGGTCGGCTGCGAAACGCTCGGCCAGGCGGTCGATTCCTCGGCCACGGTCAGCACGCCGGGGTGCTGCAAGTGCGCCTGTTCGTTGAATTCCTTGAGGAACGAGATGGCGGCGAGGTTCTCGCGGCCGCCGAACTCGTTGGGAATCCAGTCGCCGTCCTCACGGCTGTAGTCGAGATACAACATCGAGGCGACGGCGTCTACCCGAACCCCGTCGATGTGGTACTTGTCCATCCAGAACAAGGCGTTGGAGATGAGGAAGTTTCGGATCTCGTGTCGACCGTAGTTGAAAATATGCGTGCCCCAGTCGCGATGCTCGCCCTGACGGGGATCGGCGTGCTCGTACAACGCCGTGCCGTCGAACCGCCGCAGCCCGTGCCCGTCGCGCGGAAAATGGGCCGGAACCCAGTCGAGCAATACCCCGATGCCGTTCTGGTGGCACAGATCGACGAAGTACATGAAATCCTGCGGCGCGCCGTAACGGCTGGTTGCCGCGTAGTAGCCGACCGTTTGGTAGCCCCAGCTTCCCGAAAACGGATGCTCGCTCACCGGCAGCAGCTCCAGATGGGTGTAGCCCATCTCCTTGCAGTAGTCGACCAGTTGATGCGCCAGTTCGCGATAGGTCAGCCATCGCGTGGGATCGTCGCCAGGCCGCTTCCAACTGCCCAGGTGAACCTCGTAGAACGACAGCGGCTGTTCGAGCCAGTTCGTCTCCGCCCGTGTGCTCATCCACTCGCCGTCGCGCCAGCCGTATCGGTTGAGGTCGACGACTTTCGAGGCGGTCCGCGGCGGCACCTCGGCGGCGAAACCGAACGGGTCGGCCTTCTCAAAAAGCTGGTCGTGGTGGCGAATCAGAAACTTGTAGAGCGTGCCGTCGCCGGCGCCCGGGACGAACAACTCCCAGAATCCGCTGGGAATGTGCTTGCGCATGGGATGATGCCGGACGTCCCAGTTGTTGAAATCGCCGACTATGCTCACGCTGCTGGCGTTTGGCGCCCAGACGGCGAAATTCACGCCGTCGACGCCGTCGACCGTACGCAGTTGGGCGCCGAGCCGGTTGTAGCACTGCCAATGCGTCCCTTCGCCCAGCAGGTGGAGACCGTAGTCGGTCAGCAAGTGGGGAAAGGAGTAGGGATCGTGCATGATGCTCTTGTTCCCACGCTGGTCGTCCGCTTGGATCATGTAGCGGGCGGAGGGTTCGCCGCCCGGACAAGGACAGATCGCCTCGAACACGCCGGCCGGGTGTATCCGCCGCATCGGCCTTGCGGCATTGGCTTGGACCGGATCGACCACCCACGCCCGCGTCGATTGCGGCAAAAACGCCCTGACCGATAGTGCCCGACGCCCCGAATCGGTCACCTCGTGCGGTCCAAGCAACTCAAACGGGTTTTCGTGTATCCCTTGTACCAGTTGGTCAATATTCTCGAGTGCCAGGGTCGTACGCACACGCACCTCCTTGCGAGCCTCTTCCAAAACTCACGATATTTTACCCAAACGTTTGCCGCAACGCGAACCCCCGCGGCCGCGACTTTTTCGCCACGTCGCCTGCCCGAAGTCGGGCTCGACGCCGAGAGCCGGACATGGGGCGGATCGAACCGCCAATGGCGACATTCCAAATCGTGGAACCGTAACGCTCGGTCCATCCGCTGCCAGAGGTCGCCGTTCTTGACCGGCACCATCTGGCCGAAAAACTCCCACCGCCACCCGTTGCCTCGCCACTCCGACAGCCCGTACTGCACGCCGTGACGCACGTAGCGGCTGCAACCGCTCAGCGTGACTCGCGAAGGCTGGTCGAGGGCTTCGAGCCCCCGGACAACGGCCAACAGATCGAGCCGCTCGCCCCGGGCCTTCGGCTCGACGTCGG
>JAUWWA010000042.1 GCA_030617125.1 Pirellulales bacterium
CGTCGAAAATGATCAACCCGAACCGGTTGCCCAGCTTCTCCATGTGGATGCAGGCGCTGTCGTAGGTGGTAGCCGAGACGGGGCGGACGCGGAACACGTTGTCGCCGATGATCCCGGCGTCGTAGTGCAGGGCGGCAAGAATCCGCCGGTGCCACTGGTACATCAGGTCGCGAACCGGGGCGACCACGAGCGTGGCGACGGACGCTTGGGCCATGATCGACAAGGCGATCTCGGTCTTGCCGGTGCCGGTCGGCATGACGATGCAACCTCGCCGCGTCTTGTTCCATGCCTCGACCGCCGCCTTCTGTTCGGCACGAAGCCGGTGGATTTCGACGCGCGGCCAACGGACCGGCCGCCACGCGGCGACGTTGTCTTCGTGCACAGCGGCCTGCCGGCGCAACCGCTCTGAGACCGCGGCGTACTCGATCGCATCACAGCGCCACGCACCGACGCGGTGATCCCAAACCCACGGCGTCGCCCCAAAGACGCGAGAGACCTCTTCGCGCGGCATCCCCTCCAAAACCAGCGTTCCTCCGGAGAAGGCGAGATTCGCCATTTTGGCGCCCATGATGACTCTCCTCTCTCCTCTCCCTTTCTCCGTGGCGAGGAACGCAGCTCATATCCGGTATTCCGCCCGGAACCGGTCGATGTCCCGTTCGTCATGTGTGGTAATCGGCATTGAGCCGGACGTATTCGGCAGTCAGGTCGGCGGTCCAGAACCGCGCGGCCGCGCCGCCTTCGCCCAGTTCGAGCCGGATCAGCGTGTCGCGGTTGTTGCGGATGGAATCGGAAACGGCCCCCGCGTCAAACGCGACCGGAATTCCATGCCGGTAGAGCGGCGCGTGGTTGACGTGCAGGCTGACGGCGCCGGGATCGAACGGCACGCCGGCATATCCGGCCGCCGAGACGATCCGACCCCAGTTGGGATCGGCGCCCGCGATTGCCGTCTTCACGAGCACGCTGTTGGCGACGGTCTTGGCGATTTGCCGGGCCGACTGGCGGTCGGCACAGCCGGCCACCTCTATCGTGATCAAATGCGTCGCGCCTTCGGCGTCGGCGGCAATCGTCTTGGCCAGTTCGACGCACAGTCCGTCCAATGCCCCGCCGAATGCCGTCAGGTCGTCGTCGGCGAGTGCTTCACCGCCAGCGGCGCCGTTGGCCAGAAGCAGCACCGTATCGCTGGTGCTGGTATGTCCTTCGACGCTGATGCAATTGAAGCTCTCGTCCACGGCCTCGCTCAGCGCGGTTTGGGCGGTCGGCGGCGCCAGCGGCGCATCGGTGAGGACAATCGCCAGCATGGTGGCCATGTTCGGCCCGATCATCGCGGCGCCCTTGGCCAGGCCGGTGATTTTGATTTCGCAGTCGGCGAGTTTCACGGTGCGTCCGGCCAGTTTGTGGACGGTATCGGTGGTCATCATGCCGCAGGCGGCGGAAACGAGCGATGGTTCGTTCGAGCCGAGCTTCACGGCGGCCGCCGTGATCCCCTGCTCAATCTTGTCCATGGGCAGGCACTCGCCGATGACGCCGGTCGACATGACCAGCGCCTGGTCTTCTTCGGCCCCACAGGCGGCGGCGGCCAAGGCGGCCATCCTGCGAGCATCCTGCATGCCCCGCTCACCCGTGCACGCGTTAGCGTTGCCCGAATTGACCACCACCACGCGGACTCGATTGCTCGGCGTCCGCTGCCGATCGAGCGCGACCGGGGCGCCGTGGACGACGTTCCGTGTGTAAACGCCGGCGGCCGTGGCCGGCGCCTCCGACATGATCAGCGTCAGGTCTTGCTTCCGCGGATCGCTCTTGATCCGGCAGTGGACACCGGCCAGCAGAAACCCCTTGGGAACGGGAATACTCACAGGGCAGTCGTCTCCGGATAATCGTACATGATATTGAAGTTTTGCACGGCTGCGCCGGAGGCGCCCTTAATCAGGTTGTCGATGCAACTGATCGTCAGGACCCGGCCGCGAACGACCCGGGCAGTGACGTCACAGAAGTTCGTCGCCCACGAGTCTTTTGTGCCGGGCAAATGGTCCACCACGCGGACAAACGGCTCGTCGGCGTAGAAGTCGCGCAGCGTTTCGAGCACTTTTTCCTCGCTCGGTTCGGCGGCGGGTTGGGAGTAGGTGGTCGTGAGGATGCCGCGGTCCATGGGCACCAGGTGGGGCGAGAAAACAACTTCCACCGCCGTGCCGGCTACGGTGCTGAGGATCTGGTCCATTTCGGGCGTGTGTCGGTGCCGGCCGAGATTGTAGGCCGAAACGCTCTCGTTGCATTCGGGGTAATGGGTGGTCAGCCTGGGTGTGCGCCCGGCGCCTGAAACGCCCGTCTTCGAATCGACGATGATCCCCTGCGGCTCGATCAGTCCCGCTTTCAACAGCGGTGCCAGCGGCAATATCGCCGACGTGGGAAAACAGCCCGGGTTCGCCACCAGCGGGGCATCGCCAATCCCGTCGCGGAACAGCTCGGGCAGCCCGTAAACCACCTTACCCAGCCGCTCGGGATCCGGATGTTTCTGGTTGTACCAGGTGGCGAAGACCTCCGGGTCGTCGAGCCGGTAGTCGGCACTGAAATCAACCACCCGCGTCCCGGCGTCCAGCAGGTGCGGCACCAGCGAAGCGCTCACCCCGTGCGGCAGGCAGCAGAAGACGCAATCGGCGCGTGCGGCGACCTCAGCCGGGCTGAGCTTCTCCACACAGAGATCCAACCGGCCGGCCAGCGAAGGGTGGATCATCGCCACGTGGGGCCACCCTTCGTGCAGGTCGGTGACCGCGACGATCTCTACGTCGGTGTGACGCAGCAATATCTTGATCAGTTCCAGTGCGGTGTAGCCCGCGGCTCCGAGAATGGCAATCCTAGTCATGGCGTCTGGATGGTGTTCGAGGTCAAAGTACAGATAGCTTACTGACGATGACCAGGTAGTATACCCATGCGCCGCCGACTCCGCCAAGGGGCTGGTGGTCGGCGGCTGCCCGATGCGGCTTCGCGACGGCATCCTTGGCCTAACGGAGCCCTGGCCCAAAGGATTCAGGGTTCAGGACTCAGGGTTTAGGACTCCGGGGCAAGGCTCCAAAGCAAAATCCTGAACCCTGAACCCTGACCACTTGACCCCCCCAAGATCGAACTCGCGTACTTTGCCAAGAAAACCACAACAAAAGAGCCCCGCCCTGGAATATCAGGACGAGGCTTCTCTCATTGGTGGGCCCAGGCAATACGAAGGACCGCTACCGGTCCCCCGTGCGAATCGTAGGGGGACAAACGATCGAGCCCACCGGCCACTGAACAGTGGCATAGGTAAGGAAAATGCTAACTGCCCGAGGAGTGCAATCACCGTGCCGGGCACGACACGTTCCGGGAGGCCATCCATCAAGAAACGCCGCATGTCGTTATACGGAAGGCACTTATGCTTTTCGTCCGGCATTCGGATCGGACGGCGCGCCTCGGGCGAAACGTCGCCCTTTCGCCCCGCGGCGGCTGCCGCGTTGCCGAAAGCCGACCGCCGCGGTTGCTTGCTAATGCTTCGGCGAGCGCCTATCCTGTAACAGTCCACCCCCCTACAACTTCCCCGATGGCGAGCTGCAATTGCCGGCAATAGGCCGTAAGATCGTCTCCAGCCGACTGCTCACCGGCGGCAAGGTCGAGGTGCGGCAAGACGATAAATCCGTCACGATCATCGTGCTCGAACTCGACGCCCCGGCGTCCTAACACAAAGCCGCGACCGGTGGTCGCGCCCGCGAATTAGCGACCAACGGTCGCGGCTTTATGGAATAGTGGATACCACCTTGAAATGCGCTGGAATCGTTCTCTGTGGCGGCGAAAGTCGGCGGATGGGTCGGCCCAAGGCGATGCTGCCCTTCGGCCGTGAGACGATGCTCGCGCGCGTCGTGCGGTTGCTGGGCGAGGCGGTCGATCCGGTAGTCGTGGTGGCGGCCGCCGGGCAGGCGCTTCCCGAGTTGCCGCCGGATGTCGAAGTCCTCCGCGACCGGCACGAAGACTGTGGACCGCTTGAGGGTCTGGCGGTCGGTTTGCGGGCGATTGCCCCTGAAGCCGAGGCCGCCTTCGCAACCGGCTGCGACGTGCCACTGCTTCTGCCGGAGTTCGTCCGACAGATGATCGAACTCTCGGTCGGATACGACATTGCCGTGCCGCGGGTGGACGGCTTCGACGAGCCCCTGGCGGCCGTCTATCGCACGTGCGTTCTGCCCCGCGCGGAGGCGCTGTTGGACCGCGGGCGGTTGCGTCCGGCATTCCTATTCGACGAGGTCTCCACGCGGCGTGTTACGGCCGACGAGTTGGCTGACGTAGACCCGAAGCTGCAAAGCCTGGCGAACGTGAACACCCCGGCCGACTACCGGGCGGCATTGGTCGAAATCGGCGGCAGCAGACCCGCCTGAAAGCTCACCGACTTCAGTTCCGGGTGGTCGCCGACGTGGACCATTTCGGTCAACCGGAACCCGAGTTGGTGGAAGCCGCCGCCAAGCGGATTGAGGTGCTTGGCCTTGCCGCGGGCGAACGTCATGTCAGCTTCCCGGCGGAAGCCGATGACGACGTCGTCCAGGGCGATCGGCTCGTCGAGCACGATGGCCAGGCCCGTGTTCGAGAATTCCTTGGTCACCACGTTGAAGGCTTCGCTGGGTTGCGGCCGACCGCCTTTGATGGGGATAATGAGCACGACGATCGTGAGGTTCACGCGGCGATCGAGTCGCGGTCCCTCGATCATGGCGATGAGTTCCGGGCAGTTGTTGTTGACCAAATTGTGGATGAAGCCCTGGACTCGCAGGTCTTTCCTTCGCGCAAATAGCGGCATAAATCGGTCTCCGGTGGATGGCGTTTCCGACGGCAACAAATCAAGTATAGGTTACCGATCGGCGTGAGCGTCCCCTTGGAGGGAGTTGACGCATTTTGTCCGATGACATAGTTTTCCCATTCGACGGCCGCTTGCCACGGAAGCCGGAAATTGCCAGAATCTGCTGACTGACAGGAATGACGATGACTTCGCGAGATCTTGTCATTAAGACCCTCAACCAAGAGCCGGTCGAGCGAGTACCCCGGGATTTGTGGACGTCGCCGGAGGTGGCCGCGGACCGTGCCGAGGAATTGGCCGAGATCCAGCTTCGTTTCCCCCGCGACATCGTGCCGCCCGACTTCAAATACCCCCCAGGAAAGCGTGGCAAGGGCATCCCCAATCGTGCGGGCAGATACACCGACGCGTGGGGTTGTACGTGGCACGTGTCACGTCATGGCGCCGCCGGTGAGATCAAGGATCCGCCCTTGGCCCAGGCGGCCCGAATCGCCGAGTATCAACCGCCGTTCGAGCTGCTCGAAGGCAGCAGACAGAACCAAGCCAGGCTCGCCGCCGTCGATCGGCACTGCGCCGACACGAGCCGGTTCGTCCTGGCCGAGACCCAAGCCCGGCCGTTCGACCGACTCTGCTTGCTGCGCGGCCATGATGCCGCCATCACCGATCTGCAGTCCGAGGCCGAACCCACGCGGCGCCTGCTGGCGATGATGCACGACTTTTTTTGCCGAGAGATGGAGATGTGGGCGGCAACGGATGTCGACGGCGTGATGATCTGCGACGAGCTGGGTTCGTTGGACGGGCTGCGCATCGACGCCGGCCTGTGGCGAAGCGTCTTCAGACCACTCTACCGTGAATACTGTAAGATCCTCCACGAAAGGGACAAGTTCGTCTTTCTCCGGTCGAAAGGGAATATGGGTGGGATCTTCGGCGAGTTGATCCGGATCGGCGTCGATGCCATCCACTGCGGGTTGTTCGCAATGGACATCGAGCGGCTGGCCAAGCGCCACCGGGGCCGGGTGACGTTCTGGGGCGAGATCGATCCGTGCCGGACCCTGCCGTGCGGCACCCCCGACGAGATTCGCGAGGCCGTGCGGCGGGTGCGCCGGGCACTGGACTTCGGCAGCGGCGGCGTCATCGCCCAGTGCCAATGGGACGCCGACGTGCCGATCCAGGGCATCATCGCTGTTTTCGAGCAGTGGATGGCGCCGATGCCGATGCACGCGTAACCACCGGCCGGTCAATCGGTTGACGGCCCCCACTAGCAATGTCGCCAGCGGGGGCTAGAATGGAGAAAATCTTGATCTGGGCGCGGAGGCGATCCCCAGGGTTGTACAGTTCCCCCCGTCGGACGACCGCTCCCCCGGTCAGGGTTGTTCATCAAGGCTCGTAGTGACCCGATTTATCGGGTCAGACGGGGTGGAACAGTCCAAAGACCGCATCAATGCGGTCACTACGAATGGCCCGTGAATAATGTCGGGCTAGCAAGTTGAGGAGGACCACGCGTGGTGAAAAGTTCCGAGCAAGAAGCCGTCCAGGAATTGGTCGATCTGAAGGACCCGGCGCTGGCCGCGTTTCTGACATGGCTAATCCCCGGATTGGGGCACTTGTATCAGGGCCGCCGGGCGAAGGCCGCGCTGTTTTTCATTTGCATCATGGCGACGTTCGTTTACGGATGTTACCTTGGCGGCAGCAGCGAATTCGGCTGGGGGCGGGTCGTGTATTTTTCGTGGCGTCCCGGCGACAAGCGGTTGCCGTTCATCTGCCAGGTGGGAGCCGGCCTGCCCAGCATGCCCGCGCTGGTGCAGGCCTATCGGATGAAAAACCATCGGAAGGTGTGGTTCAACGGATTCATGGCCCCGCCGATCCCCGCTTCCGGGCAAGATGAGACGGAGCCGGCCGACCCCAACGACGTCAACGCCGATCAGCTCACTGCACACACCCTCCAACGCAATCTTCACCGGTACTTCGACTTGGGGACCACCTACACGATGATCGCCGGATTGCTGAACGTGTTGGTCATCTACGACGCCTGGGGCGGGCCCGTCTTTAGCGAAACGGCAAAGAAAGACGACGAAGAATCGTCCGAGGATGAAGACAAAGACGAAACGACGGATGCAACGAAAGGCAACACCCGAAACGAAGCCAACAACGCCGCCAAGAGTGAAAACCCTCGTGCAAACGGAGCCTAGCCATCCATGGACAATGCTCTACTGGCAGTCACGGAAATCAACGACTTGTGGTACACGGTGCCGTTGATCGTAGCGGCGAGCCTGGTGTACTCGGCCACCCGACACGAACTCTTGACTCCAATCCTCACCCACGCGGTGCGGATCGGGATATGGAGTGTCGGGTTCATGGTCGTCTTGTTCGCGGTATTGGCGCTGATGTCTTGGTGGTCATAGTCCGATGAGAATTGTTGTAATGGGAGCGGGTACGATCGGCTCCTCGATCGCCAACCGGTTGTGCGTCGAGGGCCACAGCGTGACGGTGGTCGACCACAATCCGGCCACCACGCGCCGAGTGAACGCGGAACTGGACGTCCGCGTGGTGACCGGCTCGGCGGCCCAATCGAGCGTGTTGTTCCAGGCCGGCGTGCTGGGGGCCGACCTCGCGCTGGCGGTGACCGGCGGCGACGAAGTCAACATGATCGCCGGCAGCATGGCCAAGGCCATGGGCGCGCGGCGCGCGGTCGCCCGCGTCTACGCCCCCGTGTTCCGCGATCTGAGCACCTTCGACTACCAGCGCCATTTCGGCATCGATCGGCTGCTGAGCGTCGAGCATCTCTCGGCCATGGAGCTGGCCCGCGAAATCCGCCATCCCGGTGCGGTCGCCGTGGAGAACTTCGCCCGCGGTGAACTCGAAATGCAGGAACTGGCCGTGCTGCACGAAACCTCCGCGGTCGGCGTGCCGCTGAGGGATCTCGATCTTCCGTCGGGCGTGCGGATCGGCTCGATCTTCCGCAACGACAAGATGACCATTGCCGGCGCCGAGGATCGCGTGGCCATCGGCGACCGGATCACCTTGATCGGCACGCGCGAAGACATCGACAGCGTTCGAGAGATATTCCAGAAAGAGCCGCCGCCGAAACAGGGCGTGGTGATCGCCGGCGGCGGCGAAACCGGTTACCACCTCGCCCGGGTGCTCGAAGGTCGGCGATTTGGTGTGCTGCTGATGGAGAAGGACCGCGCGCGGTGCGAGTTCCTCGCCACCCATCTCAAACACGCGACGGTTGTCAACGCCGACGCCCAGCGCCGGGTGAGCCTGGAAGAAGAGCGCGTCGGCCGCGCCGACGTCTTCGTGGCCTGCACCGGCGAGGACGAAGACAGCATCATGGCGTGCGTCGAAGCGCGGGAACTCGGCGCCAAAACGATCATGTGCGTCGTCAGCCGCCCCGACTACGCGAACGTGGTGGGCAAGTTGGGTATCGACCACGCCGTCAGCCCCCGCAAAGTCGTCGCTCGGCAAATCCTCGGCTTCCTCAACACCGGCGCGGTGATCTCGCGAACCAGGCTATCCGCCGACGGGGAAATCGAGATTCTCGAGATCGACGTGGTGGAAGGCGCCCCGGCAATCGAGTGTGCGTTGGCCAAGCTGGACTTGCCGCCGCAGTGCCTCATCGGCGCGGTGATACGGGAAAATTACGTGATGGTCCCCGGCGCCGACGACCGCTTCGCCCCCGGCGATACCGTCGTGGCGCTGGTGGAACCATCGGCAATCGAGCAGACCGTGAAGCTGTTCAACATCAACGGGGCATAATGCCGTGACCCTTGGTTACCCAATAGAGCCGGGACGGTCGGTTGCCCCCAATCATGCCGCGATCTACGTAAACCGATGAACAAGCTCCTCCTGTGCAAGCTCCTTGGCCTGATCGCCATGCTGATCGGCGGGTCGATGGCCTTCAGCCTGCCGTGGGCCTGGCTGGCTCCCGGCGCCGTGTGGGCATCGGAGCAGGTGGGGTTCTTTGCCCTGTTGGGATCGATGGCGATCTGCTTCGTGGTGGCCGGCGTACTGCGATACATGGGCCGAAACAGCGACGGCCAACTCTTCCGCAAAGAGGCCATGGCCGTCGTCGGATTGAGTTGGGTGCTGGCCACGGTGCTTGGCGCGTTGCCCTACGCGCTTAGCGGCACCTGCTTCGCCAAGGGCGAGTGCATGAGCGTCGTCGACGCCATGTTCGAGGCCCAGTCCGGCTTCAGCACCACCGGCGCCACCGTATTGACCGAACTGGAAGACCCGGCGCTGGTCCCCCGCTGCATCCTCTTCTGGCGCAGCAGCACGCACTTCCTCGGCGGGCTGGGGATCATCGTGCTATTCGTGGCGATCCTGGGACAGGGTTCGGCGGGCAAGGCATTGATGCAGACCGAAATGCCCGGACCGAGTCACTCCAGTCAGCAGGCCCGAACGCAGCACACCGCCTGGGTGCTCTTTCTGGTCTACGCCACGCTGAACATCA